>JAPOZE010000226.1 GCA_026706225.1 Acidobacteriota bacterium | reverse complement strand
GTCGAATATTCGACCCGACGTTTCAATGGGTTCCAGTCCCGCCTGGGCCAGCACGTCCGAGAATTGCTTCAGGACCAGTTGAAACCCCGTCTTGAAGTCTGTAACCGTCTCACCCTCGGCAACCTCGAGACCCCTTTCGAATGCGTCCAGAACCGGCAGCAGCTTGCCGACAAAGTCGGTCAGAGCATAGTCGAAGAAGTCCTGCTTTTCCCGTTCGGTCCTCTTGCGAAAGTTGTCGAATTCGGCCTGAAGTCGGAGCAGTCGCTGATAAAGGGCCTCGTTTTCAGCCTTGAGGCGGTTGTGTCGGGTTTCCTCAATGGCACCCCCGGCCGTTTCATCCGTCCGGGTCCCGCCTGCGGGCTCTACCGGGACCTCAGCCGGTAGCCGTGGGCCGGAAGAATCCTGCCGTGCGGTGGGTTCCGGCGCTCCCTTTCGATCTCCCTCCGGCAACGCCGATGGGTCTTCAGCCTCCGTGGCAGACGTCAGCGGAGGAGTCTCTGCATTTTCCGGAGTTGGAGCCATGGCTTTGGTCATGCAACGGGACAGCACCGGTTCGCCGTGCCTGCGTGTCTCCGCATGGGGGTTCCAGCCGCTGTAAAGCGGTCGGTCCGAGGCCGCTCTTCGACTTGAATGGGGGTTTCAATCAGAGGCGGGCCACTTCGCCGCTTCCGGAGTCGGCGCTGAGGATCTGGCCATAGAGCTTGGCTACATAGTCAACCGTGTTGATGGCTTTGGCATATTCCATTCGCGTCGGCCCCAGGATTCCCACCGAGCCCAGATTCCGATCCCGGATCGTGAGCGGAGAGGAGATCAACGTGTATTCCCGTAACCCCGGCAACGAGTTTTCCGAGCCGATGATGATTCGTACCCCCCGTTCGGGTCGCGCTTGAAGACACTCGTTGAGGATTTTCACCAGCCGGCTCTTTTCTTCGAAAGTCTTGAAGATGGATCGAGTTCGCTCGGCGTCGGCAAACTCGGGCTGTCCCAGGAAATTGGAGGCGCCATCGAGATAAATATCCACATCGGGCTCGGATACCTCGTCGATCAGGCCTCGATCGCAGAGCAGGATCACGTTGTTGAGAAAGCGGTCGTAGAGCGCTTTCTCCTCCCTCATCTTTCTCAGGACATCATCGCGGATGGAGAGCAGGCTGTAGCCGGAGTAATTTTCGTTCAGGAAGCGGGCCGTCTGGTCCAGTTCGCGCTGATTGAGCGATTCGTCGATTTGAATGATCCGATTCTGTACCAGGCCCGACTTGGACACCGTGATCACCAGAATCTTGGAATCGCTGAGCTGAATCAACTCAAGGTGTTTCAACAGGCTGTGGCCAAGCGAGGGAGATATGACGAAACCGACGTTGTTGGTGGCGTGGGAGATGGCGTGGGAAATTCGCTCCATGACATTTTCCTGAGAGTTCGAAGTGAAGATCCTGCCATTGATCAACTCCTGGTCCGAGCTGTTCAGACAGGAAGATTCCAGCAGATTGTCCACGTAGAATCGGTATCCCATGTCGGTGGGGACCCTGCCCGCCGAGGTGTGAGGCTGAACCAGGTAGCCCGCCTCCTCCAGGTCGGCCATGATGTTTCGAATGGTGGCGGGGCTGATTCGCTGATGGCGTTCCTTGGAGAGGATTCGCGAGCCTACCGGCTTGCCGCTGGCGATGTAGTGCTGAATGACGGACTTCAGGATGTCTCTTTCCCGCTCATTCAAATTGTGCTTGGTGTCCATCGCAACCGGTGCCTGAATTGAATGCCACTGAACGGTTTATAGTATCTGAATACTGGGGTGTCAAGGGGTTTTGGCTCGGCGCCGGGTCTCCCCGGCGGGCCTCGCCGTGGCGCCGGATTTTTCCGTCAGCGCCAGGCTCCTACGGAATATGGGACACAACATGTCGATCCCGAGGAGCGTTGTCGGGATCGTGATTCAGGAGGGGGATGGCAATGGGCTGACCAGCCGGGTTCTTCCCAGTGCCTCCGCTTCCGACCGAATGCCCGAGTCCAAGGGTCGAGGCTCGATCCTCGCGCCGAGGATCCGGCGAAAGCCGTCCAGCAGGAAGGGAACCACGGCAGAGAACTCGGGCGCCTTTCCCAGGCACGACCCAAGGGTTGCGACGTTGGAGGCCAGGTCGGAAAGATTCTGTCCGCGCAGGGCGCCTTGCAGCAGAGTCGGATCGAAGTCCAGCAGAATGGACCCGTGCTGCAGGAATCCCCGGAGCGTCCTGCGCTGGGCGCTGCCGACAAGCTTTCTGCCCGCGAACAGAATCTCGTGGTGAAAGGAGGTGGCAAAGCAGGCGTGGCTGTGTTGGGACCGGTGATTGCGTCTTTGCCCGACCGCTGAGCCGGCCAGCGTGGTGTCGATCCCCAGCAGTGCCAGACCCTGTTGCAGAGCTGCTGAAATGTTTCGGTAAGTCCCTTGTATGGACCAGGCGGGGAAGAGAGACCGGTCGTTGGAGATTAGGGAGTAGGTGACTTCCCGATGGTGCAGGACCGCCTTTCCCCCGGTGGCCCGGCGAGCGACCGCGATGCCCTGTCGCCGGCAATACCCGAAATCCACCACCCTGGAAGCCTGCTGGGCCATGCCCAGGGACAGGGTCGGTTCCGGCCAGCCGTAGAAGCGCAGGAAGGTCTCGACCGCAGCCGATTCCGCCGAGACCCGACGCAACAACCATTCATCCAGCGCCAGGTTGGAGGCTCCATCGCCCAATTGCTCCAGCACCAGAGCGCAGGCCGGATCAGCCTGGTCGGCTGGACCGGTGCAGTGTTCGGCAGCGTCGGCTGGGGCCATGGAGCGGGGCTGCGGGTGTGGGCAGGTGGCCGGCATTCGGCCTCTGATGGGGCGATGGACGACACCCTATTGGGTGGAGATGACGGTCAACGGGCGATCCAGGCGGATGACCATGAGAGTTCCCGCCGGGATTTCGATTTCCTTGCCGCCCCGCCTCAAGACGTCGACCAGTCCAATGAGTCCTCCGGCGCCCGCACCGATGGCCGCCCCCTTGCGGCCCCCGGCGATGGCTCCGATACCGGCGCCGATGGCTGCCCCGGCTCCGATCTCGGCGGCTCTTCTCTTGCGGGTGGATTCTCCCAGGATGGTCCCTTCGCGGCGGTCCATTTCCTCTTTCTGGGTGTCGTCCAACTCAGCCTGGGAGGCGATGATGGTCTCGGAGACGCCGTTGGGGAATATCAATCGCTCATAGGACAGGTGGACCTCCGCCCGGCCCTTGATGCGACCGGATTCCTGGACTTCAGCAACCCGGCCCTCCACGGTGGTGCCTACCGGAATGACCTCTTTACCCC
>JAPOZE010000543.1 GCA_026706225.1 Acidobacteriota bacterium | reverse complement strand
AGGCCTTGCCAGTGTTGTGCGGGCGGGACGCCCGCGCTCCCGGGGGGCTTCATCCCATCACGTTGTCGCACCCAAGCAGGTCCATCGGTCTTCGTGTGTATTCGTGTTCATTCGTGGTTCGTCTTCAATTACGATCGGCTGTTTCACTCTCGTATGATCCGCACGGCGGGGCGGCGGGCTGCAAATCACTGGCCACTCAAACAAGCGGCGGTCTCGTGAAAAACCCTAGGCTGGCGGTCGGCCTCATGTCGGGAACCTCGCTGGACGGAGTGGACGCCGCCTTGGTGCGGATTGTCCGTTCGCAGCAGGACTGCTCCGTTCGACTGAAGCATTTCATTACCAATCCCTATCCGGAAGAGGTCCGCCGGACGCTTCTGCGGGTCGCTTCCGGCCAGCCGATCGCGGCCGGCTTCATCAGCCACCTGGGAGTTCTGCTGGGACGACTCTACTCGGAGGCGGTCAAGGACGTCTGCCGGGCCGCCGGGGTCCCCCTCGACCGGCTGGACCTGATCGGGTCCCACGGCCAGACGATTTTCCACCAATCCGACCCCGGCGACTTCTGCGGCCGTCAAGTCGCCTCCACCCTGCAGATCGGGGAGGCCGCCGAACTGGTGGAGCAAACGGGGGTGACCACCGTTTCGGACTTTCGCCCCGCCGACATGGCGGCCGGAGGGACCGGGGCACCGCTCATTCCGCTGGTGGATTTTCTGCTGTTCCGGGACCCCCACAGGGGACGGGTGCTGCTGAACCTGGGGGGAATCGCCAACCTCACTCTGCTGCCCCCGGCATGCGGCATCGACGATATCCAGGCCTTCGACAGCGGCCCCGGCAACCTGGTGATCGATGCTCTGGTCCGGCGGCTGGAGGCGGATTCTCCGGGGTTTGACGCCGGGGGGCGCCTGGCCCTGTCGGGAAGGCCCATTCCGGCGTTGCTGGAATCTCTGCTGTCCGATCCCTACTTCCGCCGCACGCCGCCCAAGTCGGCGGGGCGGGAACAGTTCGGCGAGGCTTTTGTGGAGCGGATATTGGCGGCGGGGTCGTCCGGCGCCGCGGACCTGGTCTGCACGGCCGCCGAGCTGACGGCCCGCACCGTCAGCGACGCCGTGCTGGGATTCACGGAGACGACCCACAACTGGGACCGGATGCTGGTTTCCGGCGGGGGCGTCCACAACGCCTACCTGATGCAGCGCCTGCAAGAGCTCCTTCCCAACCTGGAGGTGGCGCCCACCGATTCCCTGGGGATCCCCGCCGACGCCAAGGAGGCCATCGGATTCGCGGTCCTGGCCAACGAGACCCTGGAGCTGGCTGCCGGCAACGTTCCCTCGGCTACCGGCGCCCGCCATCCGGCAATCCTGGGGAAGGTCACTTATGGCAGGAACTACGGTCGGCTTAGGGGAGTATCCTGAAGGCTCGCCGTCGGAGCTGACGCCCTCGCCTCAGGGAGTGAGCCAGGTGTTGTCGATCAGGCGGGTAGTCCCGATGAAGGCGGCCAGGGCCAGCAGCGATTTCCCTTCGAGCCGATCCACCGGTTCCAGGTCGACCGGGTCCACCAGGGCGGCATAGTCGACCCGGACCCGTGCCTCGGCGGCCAGGCAACGGTGAACGCCGGCAAGCAGGACCGGCGCCCGGCGCTCTCCGGCGGCCACCTCCCGCCCGGCCCATTCCAGGGACCGGAACAGAACCGGAGCGGCCCTCCTCTCTTCAGGACTCAGATACCGATTGCGGGAACTGACAGCCAGACCGTCCTGCTCCCGGATCGTCGGACAGACCACCACCTCGACCTCCAGGTCCAGGTCACGGACCATTCGTCGAATCAGGATGGATTGCTGGGCATCCTTCTGTCCGAAGAAGGCGGCATGGGGGCGCACCAGGTGGAAGAGCTTGAGCACCACCGTGGCCACCCCCTGGAAGTGGGTGGGGCGGCTGCGGCCGCACAGCTTCCGGCCCAGTCCCTCCACCAGGACCCGGGTTCGGTGGCCTGCCGGATACATGTCGCCGGCCTCGGGAACCAGGACCGTCCCCACGCCCAGCCGCTCCAGTTCCTTCAAGTCGCGTTCCAGAGGCCGGGGATAGCGCTCGAAGTCTTCTCCCGGAGCGAATTGGGTGGGGTTGACGAAGATGGACGCCACCACCCGGTCGGACCGCTTCCGGGCCGCTTCGACCAGGCTGAGATGGCCGGCGTGAAGGGCCCCCATGGTGGGCACCAGGCAGACCTCCGGGCCTTGATCCGGCCAGCTCCGGCGGAGGCGCCTGAAGGCCTCCAGCGATCGAACCACGTCCATGCTACCGCTTCAGCGCCTCCTCCAGCCGGGGGAACTCGGCCGGGTAGTAGGTCTCCTTGCGGGAGGGGAAGTCTCCTGAGAGGCAGTCACTGATGTATTGGCGGGTGGCTTGGGAGAGGATTTCCCTGAGATCGACGTACTGCCTGACAAATCTGGGCTTTCGAGAGAACGACAGGCCGAAGAGGTCGTCGCAGACCAGGATCTGCCCGTCACAGTGGGGTCCGGCCCCGATGCCGATGGTCGGAATCCGCAGTTCCTGGGTGACCTGGAAGGCCAGAGCTTCTGGAACACCCTCCAGGACCACGGCGAAGGCGCCCGCTTCCTGCAAGGCCAGGGCATCCGCCATCACCGCTTCCGCCGACTCCGGACTCTTGCCCTGCACCCGGTATCCCCCCATCACATGCAGGGACTGGGGGGTCAGTCCCACGTGTCCCATGACCGGAATTTCGGCTTGCACCAGCTTCTTGACCAGACGGCTGCGCCTGGCGCCGCCTTCGATCTTCACCGCCTCGGCCCCCGCCTTGACGAACTTCAAGGCGGCCTTGAGGGCCTCCTTGCCGCTCAAGTGATAGGAACCGTAGGGCAGATCGGCCACCAGCAGGGCGCGCTGCAGCCCCCGGCGAACAGCCTTGAGGTGCGCCAGGACATCCTTGACCCTCAGAGGCAGGGTCGAATCGTGACCCAGGCGGGTGGTGGCCAGAGAATCGCCCACCAGCACCAGGTCGATGCCCGCCTGGTCCAGGATACGGGCAAAGGGGTAGTCATAGGCGGTCAGGCATATGATCTTGCCGCCCTTGTGCTTGCGCTTGAGCAGGCTGGGTACGGTGACCTTGTCGGTCTGAAGGGGAGGGGTAGCGCTCATTCGATACGCTCCTTGTCATCGGGATTGAATGCTTGGTTTGGGCCTGAAGCCCCGGTGGGCGTCCCGGTCAGCTCACTGATCCAGGCGCCGGCGATAGCCTAGCAAATTCACGCCAATCGGACAACTTGGGCCGGATCCCGGCAGCGTTCCAG
>JAPOZE010000658.1 GCA_026706225.1 Acidobacteriota bacterium | reverse complement strand
GGGTGGGAGCCAACCTCCACCGGTCCTGCAGGAACAGGCCGACCTCGTCGGTTGCGAAGGACGCCTTCAGGTTGCCGATCTGCTGCAGATAGACCAACGACGTCGAATCGAAACGGTTGGGAATGGCTCCTCCGATCCCGATGATGTCCAGCGTCGTCTCGACATCCGACCCAAACACCAGGTAGCCGCCGTTCTGGAAGAAACCGAACTTCTGGTCGATGAAGACGTGATTGTAGTCGAATCCCGCCTTCAGGCTGTGGCCGTTGACCAGCCAGGTCAGGTTGCCGGCTGCCTGGGCCCGCCAGTCGAACTGGGTCGTCGGGCGGAAGCTGCGGGTCCCGAACTCACCCAGCGAGAGGTCCACCAGCGGCTTGAGGGCGTTGGCGGAACGGGGGCGATCCTCGCGCGAGTACTGCCCGCGCAGCTCGAAGAGCAGCCCGGCCGACGTCACGCCGGTGAACTGTCCGACGACCGTCTGGGTCGCGTCCTCCTCGGTACCGTTGGTTTCCAGCGAGCGATGGGTCGTGGGTGTGATGACGTTGCCCACGCCGTCCGAGTTGAGCGCCTGGTTGGTGCTGCCGTTGTAGCGGACATTGAAGCTGTTGCCGCCAGACAGGTTGAAGTCGATACGGCCGAGCCAGGCCTTGGCGTCGTTGGTAACCTGGAAGGGCGTCTCCAGGCCGCGGAAGTGGTCGAACCCTTCCCGGCTGGCGACCGTGGGCGTGAAGTGATCGAGCCGCGCGAACCGCACCTCGCGCCACGCCTTGAACTCCTGCTGCTCGTAGGCGACGAAGAAGAAGGCTCGGTCGCGTGCCAGCGCTCCACCCAGGGAACCGCCGAACTGGTGCTGGGTGGGGGCCGCATCCTGCCCGAACGCGTTCATTGCCGCGAGCTGCTCCGGCCGCAGAAGGTAGAAGGCCGACCCCCTCGGCGTGTTGGTCCCCGACTTGGTGATGGCGTTGACCAGCCCGCCGCTGGACCGCCCGAACTCGGGCGAGTACCCGGCCTTGACAACCCGGAACTCCTGGACCGCCTCCTGCGGAATGGTGAAGGTGAACTGGGAGCGCTCGCCGCCTCGGATGCCCCCGAAGAAGGGCTGATTGTAGTCGGCGCCGTCGATGCTGACATTCCCGTTGATGCCGCGCTGTCCCGCCAGCGAGATCTGCCCGCGCTGAGGCTCGACCTGGGCCGTGGGTGTCAGGGTGACGAAATCGTGGAACCTCCGGCCGTTGATCGGCAGGTTGGAGATGGCCTGGCTGTCGAGGGCGGCGTCGGAGGTATCGGTGGTGGTTTCAACCAGGGAGGTTTCGGCGGTCACGGTGACCGTCTGGGCGACGCCGGCCGGAGCCAGGGTGAAGTTGATCGTCCGGACGGCGCCGACAGCAAGCGTCACGTCCTTGAGCTCCGCCGCGCCAAAGCCGGCCAGCTCGACGCCGACGTCGTAGGAGCCGGGAGGCAGCAGCGCCAGGCCGTATGTCCCCGAGTCATCGGACACTCCGGTGCGGACCAGACCGGTGTCGAGGTTCACGGCCCTCACCGCGGCGCCCAGCAGCACACCCCCGGTGGTGTCCGTAACCAGACCGGTGATCTTGCCGGTGGTGGCCCTGTCCTGGGCCTGTACCGACAACGGCAGAAGAAGGGCTGCAACCAGCCAGACAAGCAGGGGGCCGCATTTGTTGCGGGGGGGCGGGCTCTTGATCAGTTCCATCGCTCGGGTCGCGTAGAAGGCGGCAATCTTCCGGTCGTCCTCCTGACTACGGCCAGGAGTTCTTCTCCAGGCAATAGCGGCTGACCTTGTCCTGGTCGAAGGCCACGCCGTGGCCGGGGCGCTCGGGAGGAAAAGCGTACCCGTCTTCGATCCGCAGCGGGTGCTGCAGAAAGCGTTCCAGCATCGGGACCTGCTCCACGAAGAGGGCGTTGGGGGTGGCGCACACCAGGTGGACGTGGACCTCCATCATCAAGTGGGGGGACACCGAGGCGTTGAAGCTGTGGGCCAGGGCGGCGATTCTCAGCCATTCGGTGATGCCCACCCGTCCGACGTCGGGTTGCACAATGCCGGCGGCTCCCCGAGCCAGGTACTCCCTGAAGACGTGCCGGTTGAAGAGGTTCTCGCCCAGCGCGATGGGGATGGAGGTGTGCCGGCTCAATTGCTCGTGCCCCAGCACATCGTCGGCATCCAGGGGCTCTTCCATCCAGAAGAGGTCGAGGTCTTCCAGGAGCCGGCAGCGGGCGACGGCTTCGGACGCGGTCCAGCGCAGGTTGGCGTCAACCATGAGCTTGACCTCGTCTCCCACCGCCTTTCTCACTGCCCGGACGCGGGCCACGTCTTCCAGGCGGCTCTGCTTGCCCACCTTGATCTTGACTCCGGGGATTCCCCGCTCCACGCAACCGGCGGCCTCGCAGACCATTTCTTCCACGCCGTGGTTCAGCCAGCCGCAGTCGGTGTTGTAGACGGGAGTGCATTCGCGGGCCGCCCCCAGGAAGCGGAAGAGCGGCTGGCCGGCCTGGCGGGCCTTGAGGTCCCACAGGGCGATATCGATGGCCGAGGAGGCCAGCAGCGTCAGCCCATGCCTGCCGACCCAGTGCAGACGCCACCACATCGTCTCCCAGAGCTTTTGGGTGTCTCTGGGATCTTTTCCCAGGATCAGGGGAACCACTTCGGTGTCCAGCATCACCTTGGTGGCCCTTCCCCCGCGGCCGATGGTATAGGTAAAGCCGAACCCCTCGTCTCCGGTGTCGGTATGAAGGGTGACGGCGATGACTTCCAGGCACTCGACTTCCTGGATGGCGTCCACGATCCGCCGGTGGGGAGGGAAGCGGTAGAAGGCCGTATCGATGCGATCGATCTTCATGATGTCATTCCTCGTTCAGCACTTGCGCAATCGCATTTCCGGTTCAGCCCGTTTGCTGCTTCGGGGGCCGTTGCGTTCAACCGGGGGACAAAGATAGCATATTGAAGAATGACTTCCGATACTCGCGCGCCTTGCTATCACTTCACCGCACCCGAGGGGGTTTGCCGGCCCTTCGACCCCAATGGGGCCATTTTCTGGCGGGGGCGCTATCACCTCTTCTATATCTACCAGGATCCCGGCCTGCCGCATGACGGGCACTGCTGGGGTCACGCCAGCAGCCCCGACCTGCTGGACTGGACCATTCATCCCCCGGCACTGAAGCCGGCCGAGGGTGACCCGGAGGTGGGAATCTTCAGCGGCGGGGCCTTCCTCGACAAGGCGGGCCGTCCGGTGCTCATCTACCACGGGGTCGGCGCCGGGACCTGCCTGGCGGTCCCCGGCGACGACGACC
>JAPOZE010000468.1 GCA_026706225.1 Acidobacteriota bacterium | reverse complement strand
CCCTTCAGCGCCTGGACGATGAAGTTGCTCACCACCCTCCCGTCATTGACCGCCATCCTGGGACCGTAGGTGTTGAAGATTCTGACGATGCGGATCTCGACCCGGTCCTGACGCCCGTAGTCCGTCATCAGGGTTTCCGCCACCCGCTTGCCTTCGTCGTAGCAGGCACGGACTCCGATGGGGTTCACGTTGCCCCAGTAGTCTTCAGGCTGGGGATGAACCCGGGGGTCCCCGTAGACTTCCGAGGTGGACGCCTGCAGGATTCTGGCCCGGGTCCGCTTGGCCAGCTCCAGCATGTTGGTCACTCCCAGGACGTTGGCCTGGATGGTCCTGACGGGATTGAACTGGTAGAAGACCGGGGAGGCGGGACAGGCCAGGTTGTAGATCTGCTCGACCTCGATATCGACCGGATTGATGATGTCGTGGCGCAGAACTTCAAAGTTCTTGGAGTCCAGCAGGTGAAATATGTTTCGCTTGGAGCCGGTGAAGTAGTTGTCCAGGCAGACGACTTCATGGCCTTGGGCCAGCAGGGACTCGCACAGATGCGATCCGATCAGGCCGGCGCCTCCGGTCACCAGTATTCGCATGCCGTCACCCTCCTTGCGGGACACCCTTCCCATTGTTCCGGAGATAGCGCTCGCGCAGGGACTTTTTCTGAATTTTCCCCGTTCCCCCCTTGGGCAGGCTGTTCACGAATTCCACGCTGGACGGCACCTTGTAGGCGGCCAGCTTCTGCCGGCAATACTGTTTCAGTGCCTGTTCCGAGAGTTCGGTTCCTTCCCTGGGGACCACCAGGGCCTTGGGCGATTCGCCCCACTTGGGGTCCGGCGCTGCAATGACGGCGGACTCCAGCACGCCCGGATGGGAGAAGAGTGTCTTCTCGATCTCGATGGAGGAAATGTTCTCGCCTCCTCGCACAATGATGTCCTTTTCGCGGTCCACGATCATGAGGTAGCCTTCCGAATCCACCGTGGCCAGGTCGCCGGTGTGAAACCATCCCTGCCTCAATACCTTGGCCGTTTCTTCGGGTTGCTTCCAATAGCCCTTCATGACCACGTTGCTTCTGGCCACGATTTCCCCCACCGTCTGTCCGTCGGCGGCCACCTCCCGTCCCTGCCGGTCGACCACCCTGACTTCGCTGCCCGGCAGTTCCAGCCCGGTCATGGCGGCCCGCCGATAGCGGGCCTGGCCGTCTTCCTGCAGGTGCGATTTGAGCAGGGATACCGTCAGGACGGGCGAGGTCTCGGTCAAGCCGTAGCCGCAACTGCATTCGCACCCGAAGGCGGTTTCCAGTTGGCGGACCATGTCCGGGGGAACGGAAGATCCTCCCAGGTGGATCAATCGGAGGCTGTCGAGACGGTAGTTGGGGATGGCCTGGGAATTGAGCAGCAGGGTGGCCATGGTCGGGACCAGGTTGAGAGAGGTCACCCCTTCGTTCTGGATCAGCTCCAATACGGTTCTTGGCCGGAAATGGCGGGGGATGACGTGGGTTCCTCCGACGCAGGTGATGCTGTGAGTGGCGCCCCACCCGTTGGCATGGAACAGGGGAATGGTGTGCAGTTGCACGTCGGTTTCCCGGTTCTGAAGAGCGAAAACCACGCTCAGGGCGTGCAGGTAGAGATTGCGGTGGGTCAGCATCACTCCCTTGGGCCGGGCCGTGGTCCCACTGGTGTAGAACAACTCGGCAACCGCGTCCTCGTCCTGAACGGTGTCGGGGAAGGGTTCCGGACTGTACTCCTCGATAGCCTGCTCGTAGCCGAGGGAGTGCAGCCAGGAGAGGGCGGGCTCGCCATCCAGAAGGAGAAAGCGGCGAAGGTGGGGCAACGCTTCGCGAACTTCCCCGATCAGGGGAAGGAACTCTTCTTCCAGCAGCAGCAGCCGCGCTTCGGAGTGGTTGAGGATGTAAGCGAAATCGGCGGCAGTGAGACGCACGTTGAGCGGCAGGAAGATGGCGCCGGTCTGCACCACCCCGTAGTAGGCTTCCAGCAGCCGGTGACTATTGCGGCTGAGATAGGCCACCACCGTTCCGGGCTTGATGCCCTGAGACTCCAGGAAGCGAGACAATCGGTGGATTCGCCGGCCGAATTGGCTGTAACTGAAGCGATGGGCTCCGCAGACCACCGCGGTCTTGTGGGGGTGGAGCTTCACCGAACGGCGAAGAAACATCAGTGGAGTGAGGGGTACGTTCATCTCTTGCCGGGCGGCCCTCGGGAGTTGCGGGCCAAGGAACAATAGTACGCGAGCGGCCCGTTTTCCGGTAGAGTTTGCGTCGCCGGGTATCTCCCGATGTGCGACCGACTCGATGAATCGCCCTTGGCCGGGCGGAAGGGAAGCCCCTGGAATGCGGGGGCTAGGATATTGACCAAGCTGGGTTTATTTGGTACTTTGCCGTTGAGGAGCCGGGAGTGGGTGAGCCGGAGATGAGCCAGATCACAGTGACACTGCCGGACGGCAGCCGGAAGGATTTCGATTCCGGAACAACGGTTTTGGACGTAGCCCGGTCCATCGGGTCGCGCCTGGCGCGAGCGGCCCTGGTGGCCAAGGTGGATGGCCAACTGGTGGACTTGACCACCAGGCTGGACAGTGACGCCGCCGTCACCATCCTGACCGAGCGGGATCCGGAGACCCTGCAGGTTTACCGTCACAGCAGCGCACACCTGCTGGCGCTCGCGGTCATTGAACTGTTTCCGGGAACCCAGTTGGGTATCGGCCCGCCCATCGAAAACGGCTTCTACTACGATTTTCAGCGGGATGCTCCCTTTACCGCCGAGGAACTGGAAAGCATCGAGCAGCGGATGTTGGAGCTGGTGAAGGCCGACTATCCCTTTGAACGCCAGTGGATGGACAAGCCCGAGGGGTTGGAATGGTTCCGCAAGCAGGGCGCCGACCTCAAGTGCGAGTTGATTCAGGAAAGGGCCGGGGAACGCTTTTCCTGCTACAAGGTCGGGAGCCTCATCGATTTTTGCCGGGGACCTCACATCCCGTCTCTCGGCAGGATCAAGGCGCTGAAGCTGCTGTCGGTGGCCGGGGCCTATTGGAAGGGTGACGAGACCAACCAGCAGCTCCAGAGGATCTATGGCACCTCGTTCTACGACAAGAAGCAGCTCGCCGCCTACCTCCATCAACTGGAGGAGGCCAAGAAGCGCGATCACCGCCGCATCGGCAAGGAGCTGGACCTGTTCAGCCTGCAGGAGGACGCAGGCCCGGGCCTGGTCTTCTGGCACCCCAATGGAGCCTTGATTCGCAACGAGATCGAGGATTTCTGGCGCCAGCAACATCTCAGCGGCGGCTACGAATTCGTGTACACGCC
>JAPOZE010000592.1 GCA_026706225.1 Acidobacteriota bacterium | reverse complement strand
GCCTGCTTGCGCTTTTCGGCCGTGATCAGGTTGATGGTCCCCAACTGGTCGTCCGCGCCCCAACGACCCCAGTTGGAAAGCGAGGTCATCATCCGGTCGACATCCTTGCTGGTCAGGTTCTTGGAGCTTCGACAAACAATGACCGGGGCCGTCGCCGTCAACAGCAGCAGATGGGTGATGACGACCAATCGGGACAGTTTCATCTTCGTGATCCTCCCATGGAAAACGCGCCTCGTCGTCAAGACCTCTCCGGTGTTTGGCGGGTGACATCCACCCCTGCCGGCCGGGGGCGATTGACCCGCCGAGGTCCTGCGCCTCGATAGTTTATCGATGCCCGAGCGGCTCTTCAATGGTTTTGGCCGGCAAGGCAAACAAGCCGGCCGGCGGACGGAACAGAGGCTCGAAAGCTGAACCAGCCTTTTGCAAAATTCGTCCTGCAGCGCCTTTTCGCGTACCCTTCCTGCGGAATTTCGCCAAAGGCTCGCACTATAATGCAGACGGCATGCTATTGAGTCGAGACCAATTCAAGCTACTTGCCTATCTGAGCATCAGCGCTTTGCTGAGCTTCACCGTATGGACCATGATCCTGGTCCCGGATTACCTGTCTCACCAGGGATGGCCGGCCCAGAAGATCGGCTGGGCCATGGGCCTGTTTTTCGTTGTTGCCCTCTTCTCTCAGGTTTCTTCCGGCCACCTGGCCGACCGCATCGGGAACGTGCCTACGGCCCTGATCGGCACCGCCATTGCCTTGAGCGGATGCATCTTCTATTGGGTCGCCCTCAGATGGCCGGATGCCATCTTTGCGGCTCGGGCCCTTCACGGAGCCGGGGCTGCCATGGTCGGCGCCGGCGCTCTCTTCCACTTGGTGAGATCGGTACCTCAGGAGCTCAAGGGTCGGGTGATGGGTTACTTCGGCCTGCCGGGGTTCGTGATGATGGGCGTGGGGCCCTGGATTGCAGAGAGTTTGCGTCATTCCTGGGGGATGGCCGGGGTGTTCACGCTGATTGTGGTCAACTTCCTGGCGATTGGCGTTCTCCTCCGCTGCCTGCCGCGCCCGCTGGCCCCCAAGGGCACTCGACGAGAGCCGTTCAGCCGCGCCTTCAGAGAAAGCTTTCCCAATTTGAGGCCGGTTATCTTCTTCGCTTTTTGCTTCGGTTTCGGCTTGTCCGCCTGGAACGGCTTCCTGGCTCCCACCGTGAGCGAGATCGGAAGCGGCGCCATCTCCGCCTTCGGCCTCGGCTACGGTTCAGGAGCCCTGGCGAGTCGCCTGGGCCTGAGTCGAAAGCTGGACAGGGGCAGGAATCGCCTGATCGCCATCTCCAGCCTGACCCTCTACGGGGTGGGACTTGCCTTGATTCCGCATGCGCATCAGGTCTGGCATCTGGGCATGATCGGGCTCGGCTGCGGGGTGAGCCACGGCCTCTACTACCCCGCCCTGAGTTCCTTTGCCGCCGCGCGTTTCCATCCTCTTCACACCGGAAACGCCATGAGTCTGTACATGTCCGCGTTCAGTCTGGGGATGTTTCTGGGGTCTCCGGTTTGGGGGTACATAGGGAACCAATGGGGATTCCCCTGGATTTTTACGGTGGCGGGCCTGTTTGTGTTCTGCTCGACGCTGATTTTCCTGATATCACGTTCCTGGCCCAGGGCAAGATGGCTGATTTGGCCCTACAGTGGCGTGCAAGCCCGCTGATTCAGGTGAGCACCGTCCCCGCCCTGCCGTGCGGATCATCCGGGAGTGAAACAAGAACAGTTCATGGCCTGTCGGCAACAAGATGATTGAACATGGATTACTCTTTTTTCTTTGGTTTCAAATAACGCCTCGGCTGGGAGGAAAAGGCTATGGAGACACAATCCGGGCAGAGACGTGAGACGGGGATCGGTCCGGGCCCCTTCGGCGAACTCGACACCGTCACCGTTCTGATGCCGATGCCCTTCCGTGGAGGGCGTCTGGACGGGCGGGCACACGCCAGGAACGTGGACTACTTGCTGGGAAACTGTTTTCTGGATGAAGGGCGGAGGCGGGTCATCGGAATCGGCGGGACCAGCCTGATTCACCACCTCGACCGGGAAACCCTGTTGGAACTGGTGCGGTCGACCGGCCGCCAGCTCGGCGCCGAGGCGCTTTTCATGGCGGGGGTCATTCCCACGCCCCCGTCCGAAGCCAGGCGATTCATCCAGGAATGCCTGGACCTGAAGAGACCTCCCGACTACTTTCTGCTCATGCCCATTCCCGGTCTGTTCAACCCCGAGGGTGTCGAAGCCGAGCTTTCCGCCTTGTCGGAATTCTTCGAAAAGCAAGGAGCGGGGCGCTTCGTCCTCTACCTGCGCACTGGCCGCCTGAACGCCCCCTATGCTAGACTCGCCTCCAGACTTGCCAACATTGCAGGTATCAAGGTGGGCACCCAGCCCCAGGACGTGCTGGAGTTGCTAGCCGCGACGCCCCCATCCAAGCGGGTCCTCTGGGGAGTGGGCGACCGGGTGACGGCGGCCGCCCGTTTTGGCGCACGCGGCCATACCTCCGGATTGACCCTGATCTGCCCGCGCCTCTGCGATGCCATCAACAACGCCTACCGGCGCCGGGACTTCCAAACCTGCGCCGATCTGGAGCAAGTGGTTGCAGGTCTCGAAGAGATTCGCTTCATGGAGGATCGGATCTACAACTACTCGGCGGTGGTGGCCGCCAGCCAACTGGGTGGATTCCAGGACATCGACCTGGGAGAAGGGGGGCCGTTCAACGCCCCGCCGCCGCCGCCGATCCTTCAGCAAATCGCTCAATGCGTGGAGCGGTTGAAGCCCTACCACTGACCGGCCCCAGGGGATTGCGTCCAAGCAATCCACCGAGTCGGCGAACAGAAGCCTGTTTCAGGCGAACGGGTGCAGGGATGACCGGACATTCCCCGGGGCTCGCCAGCAGCAGCCAGGGATCCAGGATCGGCCCGGAGCTTGCCGAGAACCTCGCCGATACCGAGGTCTCCATCCTGGAGCAGATTCAAAATCGGGTTCTGTGGCTGAGCATGCAGATCGTGCACTACGCCAATTCCGTAAGGGAAAACGGCGCCGGCGCCAAAGTGGGGGGCCACCAGGCCAGTTGCTCCTCCATGGTCAGCCTGATGACGGCCCTCTATTTCCACTCGCTGCGATTCGGAGACCGGGTCTCGGTCAAGCCCCACGGCTCCCCGGTCTACCACGCCATCCAGTATCTCCTGGGCAACCTGCCCGAAGAGAAGCTCCGCCAGTTCCGCAGCTTCAAGGGGCTTCAGTCCTATCCCAGCCGCACCAAGGACGTGGACCAGGTCGACTTTTCCACCG
>JAPOZE010000525.1 GCA_026706225.1 Acidobacteriota bacterium | reverse complement strand
AAACCCCGCCAGGACAAAGGCCAGCAGGGCCAGTCCGATGTGAGAGTGAAGGATCCAGCGATGGGATTGGGTGTTGCCCACCACCAGCAGCGCCAGGGCCGGAATCGAGCTGGCCAGAAAGCAGACCAGTGCCCAGCGGACCACCGGGATCATGCTTCTGAGGCGGGTCAGCAAGTACCCCAGAGCGACTACGGTCAGGACCAGGCCCAGTCCCAGATGCAAAGTCAGGTTGGAAATGTAGAAAAGGTTGGGTTCGGCATGGGGCCACAGGTAGGCCCCGTTGACGGACAGCAGGAGAAAGGCGTAAAAGCAAATCAGCGCGAACCTGTTCACCGGACCACCCGTTTCCCCCCTGTCCTCCACGGCTCCAGTTTAGCAGGGGGCCCGGGTTGCGGCAAATGACGCTGCCGCTGGTGGACCGCCGGCCCGACCCACGTTCCACGGTAGTTTCGGGACAAGGGAGGTGATTGCGGGCGGCGGCGAAATCCCGGGTCATCCCGACCGAACCCGGAATTGCCGGGCCGAAGAACCTCCCCTGGGCAGGGGTGCGTGCCGGGGTCCTGGCCCGCGACGCGGCGGGCTGGGGAAAAGCTACTCTCGGGCCGCCAGAAAGGCTCCGTCGCCGCTGCGCTCTCCCGGGCTGCCGCCGTCGTTGATGACTCCGTAGGCCAGGAAGGGGTTGTTGCCGGAGATCTTGCGAATTCGGACATATCCCTGGGAGGTTCCCTCCGCGTAGTCCCCCAGAATGCTGTCGATCTGGCGCCATCCCCGGGCCGGGACCGTCCTGCCGGTAAGGGTTCGGACCAGCAGACCCGTATCCCCGTCGTAGATGTCGATACTGAAGACACTTTCGCTTTCGTCGACTTCGCCGGTGTTGACCAGCGCCAGGTTGCTGCGGCTCTCCCGGTTCTGCTGCAGGCCCTCAACCCAGGCCACCCGGCTGAAGGCCGAACCGTAGGGCGCGGCGTTGTAGAAGACTCCGTACTGCCCGCCGGCGACCAGGGCCGGCGAGACCGTCCGGGCTCCGATCACGATGCCGCTCATGTCCCCGCCCTTTACCCAGGCGAACAGGGCTCCTGCCAGACCGCCTGCCGGACCGATGCCGGAGATTTCCTGCCCTCTCAGTTCGTCGACCAGGTTGGGGGTGATCACCTGCTCCCCGGCTTCCAGGGGCATGCTGAATTCGGCTGTCAGGTCGGGTGCGTTCACCCCTTCGGAGACAAAGGCAAAGCTCACGGTCTTGGGATGATCGGAGAAGTTGGTCACGGCCAGCTCACTGCTGAAGGGTGCCCTCTCGAGGATCACCGGCAGGGTCTGACCCGTGGTCCCCGCCAGCGAGGCGGCCGTCACCGGATGGACGAAGGAGCCGTCCGAATTGGCCTGGTCATTGATGACCGCATAGGCGTAGAAGGGAGCCACTCCGGCTGTCTTCTCCACCCGGACGTATCCGTTGCTCAGGCTTCCCAGCACTCCGTCGAACTGGCGGAACCCGCCCGACTCCAGGACGATGTCGTCGAGCACTCGGTGGCCGGAGTCTCCGGCATCTCCCGAATAGACCGTCACCCTTAGCCTGATGGGCTCCTCTGCCGGCGATCCCATGTGCTGGATGGCCAGGTTGGAGCGGTCCTGTGGAGTCTGGCGCAAGCCGGCCAGATAGACCGGTTCCTGGAATCCGTCCTCCCTCAAGACACCGGGATAGGCCAGGCCGGCGCGCCCCACGGGAACGGGAGTGGTGGTTCGCACCGACACACCCATGGTCGAATGGGCGGCATACTCTACCGCCAGCGTCCCGATGGGATTCCCGCCGGCGGGAATGGGAAGGCCCAGGCTGCGCAGGTACTCGATGGCGTCCGGCACGATCTTCTGACGCCCGACGGCCACCAGGTCGGTGGCGCTTCCGCTGCCTCCGCCCTGGTGGGCGGTGTAGGCATATCGGACGGTCGCCTCCGCAGCTCCCCGGTTGGTCAGCGTCATTTCGGAGGTGAAGAAGGAATCGTTCCGGCCGGCCCTGCTCAGAATGACCGGGACAAAGGAGCGGTTCAAGGTGACGGGGGCGGATAGAGCCAGCGTGATGGTGTGGGTGTCCGGATCGGGAGACCCCGACAGCAGGGTCTCGGCCTTCAGGAAGGCGGCCTTGGGTCCCGTTGGGTCGGACGGGAGCAGGTCGATTTCCGAGGCTTCACCCAGGGTAAGCACGAAGTTCCGGCCGACGCCGGCGTTCTCCGGAAGGACCAGAGTAATTTCCGTTCGGGTTTCCCCGGCCGGAAACACCACCCCCTCCCGGGGGGAAGGGGACAGGCCGGCAAAATCGTCGGAGGAGGCGGTGCCGCCGAGGGAATAGGGCACGCGAAGGGATACCGGCAGCGCTCGGTGCAAGGTCACCGCTACCGCTACGCTGGTCCCGGGGGCTGCGCTCTGAGCCGCCACGGCGAAGCCCAGCCGAGCTTTCAGGTCGGCGTCTACATGGAGCCCCTGGTTCCGGGGGCCGATGCCCAACTCGGGGAGCGTATCGTCGAGAACCCCGGGTGGCAAGGCTGCCAGTCGGTTGCCGTTCAGATGCAGCTCTTCCAGTCGCCTCAGCCCCTGGAAGATCTCCGGAGGCAGGGAGGCCAACGAGTTCAGACTCAGGTTCAGTCTCGCCAGGCGGCTCAATCCGTTGAAAACGGCTCCGGGCAAGGCGGTGAGACGGTTGTGGTCCATCGCCAACCGTTCCAGGTTTTCCAGTCCCCGAAAGACTTCCTCCGGCAGGGAGGCGATGGAGTTGTCGCCCAGACGCAGCAGCTCAAGTCGGCTCAACCCCTGGAATACCCCTTCGGGAAGGGTCGTGAGCGAGTTGCCTTCCAGCAGCAGTGCCCGCAGGTTGCCGAGTCCCTGGAAGGCGTCCTCGGGCAGTGCGGTCAGGCGGTTGCCCTGCAGCCAGATCGATTCCAGCCTGGCCGCTCGGGTGGGGTCGCCGATGGGGATGAACTCCTCGGGCTCGCTCAACTCCAGAAAGAGACCTCCGGGCAACTCCGTCAGGGAGTTCTCGTGCAACTTGAGTGCCTGCAGTGCGTTCAATCCGTCGAAAATCCCCTGGGGCAACGCCGTCAGCGAGTTTGAGCCCAGGTTCAAGTCAACCAGACTGCTCAGGTCCCGGAAGGCCGCCTCGGTCAGTTCAGTCAGCGAATTCCCGTTCAGCCACAGGGTCTCCAGGATGGTCAGCCCGCTGAAGACTCCGTCGGGGAGCTCGGTGAGAGCATCGCCGCGCAGGTCCAGCCAGGTCAGGCTGCTCAATCCGCTGAAGACATCCCGGGGGAGAGTGCTCAGAGCGTTGCCCGGC
>JAPOZE010000568.1 GCA_026706225.1 Acidobacteriota bacterium | reverse complement strand
CTATGCCGGCATGTGCCTGGTGGAGGGAACCAACCTGTCGGAGGGCCGAGGCACCACCACGCCCTTCGAAATCGCCGGGGCCCCCTGGGTGGACGGACCGCGGGCGGTTGAGGCCATGAACCGGCTCGAGCTGCCCGGGGTCGTCTTCAGGCACACACAGTTCCGGCCCAGCGCTTCCAAGTTCTCCGGGCAGGTCTGCGAGGGCATCCAACTGCACGTCCTCAATCCCCGGCGATTCCAGCCGCTGAGAACGGCCCTCTGTCTTATCGCTCACTTCCGCAGGACCCATTCCGGCCACTTCCAGTGGCTGGAGCGCCACTTCGATCGCCTGGCGGGATCGGCGGAGGTCCGCAGCGCCATCGATCGGGACCAGCCGGTGGGGGAAATGCTGGAGGGTTGGGAGGGAGAACTGGCCGCCTTCGAGACGGAACGGCGCGACTTTTTTCTGTATTGAGGAGGAAGGGGGGGCGAGTTGACCGGCAGCAATCAACCAGACAGGCAAGGAAAGCCATTGAAACCGTCAGCGGCCGCATCGGCAGCCGGGCCGCCCGGGGAACCATCGGGGTTTGCTCCCTTGATTGCCGAGCATGCCATCAGGGAGAAGGTGGAGGAACTCGGCCACAGGATCTCGGAAGACTACCGGGGCATGCATCTCCACCTGGTGAGTCTCCTGAAGGGCGCCTGGGTATTCACGGCCGACCTCGCGAGACAACTCCGGTTGGAGACTTCGATCGATTTCATGGAGGTGTCCAGCTACGCTGCAGCCGCACGGTCCAGCGGCCGGATCGAGATCGTCCAGGACCTGCAGGCCAGCGTCCGGGGGCTCCACGTCCTGGTGGTGGAAGATATCTGCGACACCGGCTTGACGCTGAATCGCGTCTGCGGGGAGCTTCGGCGCCGGGAACCGGAATCGCTCAAAGTGGTCTCCCTGCTGAACAAGCCCGCCGCTCGAGTGCAGCCGGTCGGCCTGGACTATGTCGGGTTCGAGATTCCCGACAAATTCGTGGTGGGTTATGGTTTAGACTATCGGCAGAGATATCGGAACCTACCCGCGATATCGGCAATTACGCCCCATGAAACGGACCTTCCTGACGGAAAAGGAACTTAGAAACCTGGCCCCCGGGTCTCCCTGCTACGTGCTCAAGGGAACCTGCTTCACGCCGCTCGCCCTGGAATTCGCCGCCGAGCGCGGCAATGCCATTGTCGAGTGCGATACTCCCGAAGAAATCCAGCGCCTCAAGGCCTTCGACAAGCGGCTGGCGCTCGATGCCGCCCCGTCTCAGCGGGAACTGGGACGGAAAATCCGGAGTCTGCTCCAGGAGAACGGATACCTGGTCTGCGAGTGCGGTGCCAGGAGTTCTCCCGACGAACCCGGCAACGTCCTGGGAGTCGTCCAACTGATTCAGAACGGACAGGTTTGCAGCGGCATCTGGCTGGATGAGGATGGCATCGGATCCACCATCCTGGCCAACAAGTGCCCCGGCATTCGTGCGGTCCACTGCTGGGATCGACAGACCGCCAGGATCAGCCGGGAGCGGCACGGGGCCAACCTGCTGGTGCTGGCCGACCCCGGTCTGGACGCCGACCTGGCCGCCATGGTGGTGACCACCTGGCTGAGCGCCGCCTTTGCCAGGGCCGGGCACAGCCCGGAGATCTCGCTGCTGGAAGAAGTGGAGAAGAAAAATCTCCGGGAGACGATCATGGCCGTTCCCGGCGACTGCAGTTGCGCGCTGTGAGGGTGGGAGAGCCCGAGGGTCAGGAGGCTTCTTTCTCGGTAGGTTTCTGCAGGTCCTTGTCGTCCTCTTTCTTCATGGCGCCGCGGAAATTCTTGATCCCCTCGCCGATTCCTTTACCGATCTCGGGAAGGCGCTTGGCCCCAAAGAGAAGGAAGACGATCACCAGAATGATGATCCATTCCGCAATACCCATGGTAGGAATTCCAATCCCCAGCACCATAATGACCTCCCCATCTCTAGAGAACCGGCGCGGCCGGCACCGTCATTGAAGGATCTTAGTGGATTTGCGGACGGATGGCAAACGGATAGTCGGCCCCCGACAGGCCTGAGCGGCCGCCGGCCTTCCCCATCGACTCAGTCTGAAGAATCCTGACAGTGACGATCGAAGGCCGCCGTCAGGGTATCCGCGATCTGGGACGCGTCGCGGTATTCGATTTGATGGCGGTGCATCATGAATACCGGCCGGCCCTCCCGGAACAGGGCAACCGAGGGAGAGGAGGGGGGGTACTCCTGCAGGTATTCCCTCACCCGCGCCGTCGCTTCCAGGTCGCCTCCCGCGAATACGGTCGCGACCTTGGCCGGCACCACGGCATGCTTCAGGGCCAGGGCGATTCCGGGACGCGCCCGGCCGGCGGCACAGCCGCACATCGAGTTGATCACCATCATGACCGTGCCGTCTTCGTTTCGGAGAAGCTCGTCCACCTCTTGGGGGGACCGTGTCTCCTGTACCCCCAGCCGGGTGAGCTCTTCCCGCATGGGTCCGATGAATTCTTCCGGATATCTCACTGTGCTAGTCTCCCTTCGAGCCGCCTTTCAGCCAACCCGACTCTGCAACCGGTGGAGGCTGACGGCGATTGAATTGCAGGCGCCGGGATTCTAGCAAGGCAGCTATCGAAAGTAAAACGAGGAGGTCCCAAAAAAGAGTTATCCACGAAGGGCCACCAAGGGGTCGGAGATGGCTCAACAGAAATCCGCCAAAGGTGGGAAAGGGGGGAGGGAAGGTAGGGGCTACCTAATATCCTGTCCATCCATGTTCTTTCCGTTTTCCACGGCCCTTCGTCGTCCTTCGTGTTCCTTCGTGGATAACTCTTTTGACCCCGTGACGGTTCTTCGCGGATCTCGTTCGTGGATAACTCCTTCTATGCTATTCTCTTGGAAATTCCACCGAAATCCCGCCTTTCCATGAAACCCGCTCCCATACCCGCGATTGTCGCCGAGCCGGATACCGAACAACAGGCCGGGGTGGAGAGAGCCGGGCTCTACCGGGTGATCCTGCTGGACGACGACGATCACAGCTACAACTACGTCATCGAGATGCTGCAGAGGATCTTCTATTTCTCGGTGCGGCAAGCTCTCCAGCACGCCCGGGAAGTGGACCTCACCGGCCGAACGGTGTTGATCACCTGCGGGCGCCGGGAGGCGGAGTTCTCCCGGGACCAGATCCAGGCCTGGGGTCCGGACCCGCTCATCCCGCGTTGCCGCGGATCCATGTCGGCCCTGATCGAACCTGCAACCGAATAGCCCGCCCTTCTCACCAGGGGGCGTGATCATGGCGCAGGAATTTTCCCCTCAGCGCGTGCTCG
>JAPOZE010000259.1 GCA_026706225.1 Acidobacteriota bacterium | reverse complement strand
CTGAATGCCTGTCCGGGCAAGGCGCTGAGCGAGTTGGCATCGAGCGCAAGCCTCTTGAGGTTGCTCAGCCCGTTGAAGATCGGTTCCGGCAGGGTGCTCAGCGAGTTTTGCGACAAGGAAAGCCATTCGAGATTGCTCAACCCGTTGAAGACCCCTTCCGGCAAGCTGCCTAGCGAGTTACCGTTTAGAGAGAGGCGCTTCAGGTTGCTCAGCCCGGCAAAGACCTGTTCCGGCAATGTAGTCAAGGAGTTGCTGTACAGAAGCAAACTCCTCAGGGAGTGAAGACGGCGAAAGGTTTCCTCGGGCAAGGAACCGAGGGAGTTGTTCCCCAACCAAAGAACCTCCAGCTTGCCCAGCCCTCTGAAGACCAGCTCCGGCAACTCGCTGATGGAGTTGCCGTCCAAGTAAAGATATTTGATGTTGGTCAAACCGATGAAGTCATGCGATTTGAGGGTCGTGATGCCGGCACGATTGAGGTTCAGGTCCCCCACTTCGGCCAATTGTGTCCAAGTGACTGCTCCGCAGCTCGTTGCCCCGGTCATCTGCAGCAGCTTGTCCCGCACCTGGGGCGTGCGGTCGCAGACCGCTTGCGCGGACAGATTGGTGGGAAGAGCCACCAGCAATACCGCGATCCAGGGAAGCACGGAAGCAGCCCGGCGGGGCAGACTCGTTCGTGCCGGACGGCAGTGCGTCGGTTTCGATTCCTTGCGTGCGGCGTCAGAAGAGAGAGCGCGCCTCAAGAGGCCTCCCTGTTGCGGGGAGCGAATGACGTTGCCGGCTGTGATTTCCACAAGGGTCGTTCACCGCGGGTGCCCGAAAAATGGGCGGTCGGAATTGCAAGCTGCCGTGACCCCAATGGTAGTTGCAGTGATTAAAATGCGGGAGAAGAATCTGTTTCCCCTTATCGGAAGTCGCGTAAATTCGAGCCCAGGCCGGCTTGCCGGGCAGGGCTTGAATGAAGCCCTCGGCCTTGACGGCGGGTGGGCGACGGCTTGCGTGTCAGCGGTTGGAAGCGTCAGGGGTCCGATTGGGTGAGAGGCCGTGCGCCCAGGGACTTCAGTTCCAGGGCCAGGCCGGCGGTCATGAGATAGACCTTGTCGGCGCGGGAGGCGGCTACCTGATTGACCCGTCCCAGGGCGTCCCGGTAGGCCCGGCCCAGAGCCGAAGAGGGTACGATGCCCTGTCCGACCTCGTTGCTGACCAGTATCCAGGTTGCAGGGGTCTCCTCGATGAGGTCCATCAACTCCCGGGCGGAATCCCGAATCCGGCTGCCCGACCCGGAGCGGTCCTGCCGCTCCAGCAGCAGGTTGCTGACCCAGAGGGTGAGGCAGTCCAGCAGGACCGTGTCGTAACCGTCCACAACGGGGCGAAGCGCCGCCACCAGGTCCACGGGCTCCTCCAGGGTGTCCCAGCTCGCCGGGCGCCGCTCGCGGTGAGCGGCGATCCGGCTTTTCATATCCTGGTCGCGGGCCTCCGCCGTGGCCACGAACAGCACCCGACGGCCCCGGCGAGCCATTCGTTCGGCAAGGGTGCTCTTGCCCGAGCGCGCGCCTCCAAGGATGAGGATGAGTTTCTTCTTCAAGGCTTCAGTCCCGCGATCCGGTGGATTGCCTCCATGTCCAGGTGCCGGCTGACCAGGTCGGCCAGCCTGTCATACTCTCTCTCCATGTCCAGCACCGCGCCGGCCGGCAGCGAGACGTCTTTGCCGGCTGCTAGGTGCAGCAACAGGCGACGGCGGAAGTTGTGGTTGTGGAAGAGGCCGTGGATGCAGGTGCCCAGGGTCAGACCGTCCGGATCCAGAGCGCCTTCGGGATCGTCGGCCGGTCTGCCGGACCGTTCCCGGACTCGGAAGGGGGCGGATCCGGCGCCGGAAGTCCGCCCCATGTGAATTTCATAGCCCGAAACCGGATTGCCCCGGCTGCCGGTCAGCAGTCCGCGCCCGCATGCAACGTCGGCCCTAACCTGGTGGGTCGCCTTGCTTGACTCGAATACCGTGTTGACGGGCAGCAATCCCAGGCCGTCCGTTTGAGGACGTTCCGACTCCACCCTCCCGGGGTCGAGGATGCTTTGCCCCAGCATCTGGTAGCCGCCGCACAGGCCTGCGACCGCCTTTCCGGCCCTTCGATGCGCCGACACCGAACGGTCCAGGCCCCTTTGTCGCATCCACTCCAGATCGGAGACGGTCGCCTTGGATCCGGGAATGACCACCAGATCGGGAGAGCCCATTCGGCCGGGGCTGTCGACGAATCGCAGGCGCACGCCGGGCTCGCGGCGCAGCGGGTCGAAGTCGTCGAAGTTGGCGATGCGGGGCAGCCGGATGACGGCGATATCCAGGGACGCCTCCGTTTCAGGCCGGGCTCCTTCCGGATCCTCCAATCCCACGGAATCTTCTTCAGGAAGGCAAACGTCGCTGAAAAAGGGTAGAACGCCTGCGACGGAAACCCCGGTGCGCTGCTTCAGCCGTTCCAGTCCCGGGTCCAGCAGGGAGGCATCTCCCCGGAACTTGTTGATGACGAACGCCCGGATCAAGGCCCGTTCCTCCGGTTCCAGTAGCGCCACGGTGCCGTAGAGGGAAGCGAAGACGCCTCCCCGGTCAATGTCTCCCACCAGGATCACCGGCGCCTCGGCGTAACGGGCCACCCGCATGTTGACGATTTCCTGTTCCCTCATGTTGATTTCGGCCGGGCTTCCGGCCCCTTCCATGACGACGATGTCGTTGCTCTCTCGCAGGGTGTCGAGCGATCGAGCAACCAGCGGCCACAGTTGCGGCGTCAGGGCAGAGTATTCTCTGGCGGAGGCCACGCACAGGGGCTTTCCCATGGCTACCACCTGCGAGCGGCACCGGTCCTGGGGTTTCAGCAGGATGGGGTTCATCTCGACGCGGGGGATCGCCCGGGCGGCATCGGCCTGTACTGCCTGCGCTCGGCTGAACTCGCAGCCGTCCGGGGTCACGAAGGAGTTGAGCGACATGTTCTGCGCCTTGAAGGGAGCCACCCGGAGGCCCTTCCTGGAGAAAATGCGGCACAGGGCCGTGACCAGCAGGGACTTGCCGGCGTGAGAACTGGTGCCCTGCACCATCAGAACCTTGCCCACGTAACGCCCTCTTCCCTATGGGAGATGATCCGGGCCGATGCCTCTCCACCTTCCCGTCACTCTCCGAAGCCCTCTCCCAGGTGGCTGGTGTCGTTGAGCAGGTCCACCACGGCGCTACCTTCGTCGAAGACGCTGACCACGGAGAGGCCGGCATTGGCGAAGCGGAAATTCCACATCCTTTGAGCCGGCAGTTACAGAAGGCGGGCAATCAGGGCCCGCAGCATGCCGCCGTGCGT
>JAPOZE010000617.1 GCA_026706225.1 Acidobacteriota bacterium | reverse complement strand
CGGTCCTTGAGTCGGCTCATGAATTCTTCGTCTCCCCCACGCCCGTCCCCGGGAGTCAGCGGTCCAGCGAGGCCTCACACTTGCGACAAATCCGGATCTTCTTTCCATCGGCCAGTACCTGGTGGCCGATTCGGGTCGGCTGCCCGCAAGCTCCGCAAACGATCATGACGTTGGAGACGTGTATGGGACCTTCCCTCTCCACAATCCCGCCCTTCAGATTCCGGCTGGGGTTGGGGCGGGTGTGGCGCTTGACCATATTGACTCCTTCCACAACCACCCGCTGCTTGCTGCGGATCACCCGCAGCACCCGACCGACTTCCCTGAGGTCCTTTCCGGCAATCACCCTGACCTGGTCGTTTCTCCGGATATCGATTCGATGTGGACGCCCCATTTCAGATCACCTCCGGCGCCAGAGACACGATCTTCATGAATCGCTTGTCACGCAACTCCCGGGCAACCGGCCCGAAGACGCGGGTTCCCACCGGCTCTCCCTGGTCGTTGATCAGCACAGCCGCGTTCTGGTCGAAGCGAATGTAGGAACCATCCCGCCGGCGGGTCTCCTTGCGCGCTCTCACAATCACCGCCTTGACCACTCTCCCCTTCTTGACATTGCCATCGGGGGTCACATCCTTGACGGCGGCCGTCACCACATCTCCCAAGGCGGCCTTGGCCCCGGTGGAACCTCCCAGCGGCAAAATGCAGGCGATCCTGCGGGCGCCGGAATTGTCGGCGACTTCCAGGATGGTTCCCATTTGAATCACGGTGCAATCTCTCCGTTGACCGGCTCAGGCGCCACTGGGCCAGCGCTCAACTGGCCTTGGTGATGATGCGGGACACGCGCCACCGCTTCCGTTTGCTGGTAGGGCGGGTCTCCACGATGGCGACCCGATCACCGACACCACAGGCGTTCTGCTCGTCATGGGCCAGAAATTTGGAAGTCCTGGTGACAATGCGCCGGTAAAGAGGATGGGGCACCCGGCGTTCCACCGAAACCACGACAGTCTTGTCCATCCCATCGCTCTTGACGATCCCTACCTTGGCGTTCCTTCGACCTGTCTTCTCTCCGCTGCCCATGGCATTGCGCTCCTGATCCCGGCGTTCCCTCTATCCCGCCTCTCCTTGCTGCTGCAGTTGGCGCTCCCGTCGTATCGTCTTGATCCGGGCCACGTCCTTCTTCAACTGCTGCAGCCTGTGCGTCCCCTCCGCCTGACCCATTGCCAGTTGCAATCGCAGTCGAAAGATCTGCTCGGCCATGTCATTTTCCTGGCTAACCAGCTCTTCGTCCGAGAAATCCCTGATCTGCTCGGGTGTCATGCCTCGCCCCCTGCATTGGGCCTGTAGACGAACTTGGTCTTGGCCGGCAATTTGTTGGCGGCCAAACGCATGGCTTCCCGTGCCACATCCCGTTCCACGCCTTCCATCTCGAAGATGACCTTCCCCGGGCGAACCACTGCGACCCAATACTCGGGAGATCCCTTGCCCTTTCCCATGCGAGTTTCTGCCGGCTTCTTGGTCACGGGCTTGTCCGGAAACAGGCGAATCCAGATTTTTCCGCCGCGCCTGACGGCACGGGTCATGGCGATACGGGCCGCTTCGATCTGCCGATCGGTAATCCAGGCGGGTTCCAGCACCTTCAGTCCATAGTCTCCGAAGGAGATTTCCGAGCCGCGCCAGGCCTTGCCACAGTTGCGCCCGCGCTGCTGCTTGCGAAACTTGACCTTCTTGGGCATTAACATTTCAGATCCCCGCCTGGTTGATCAGAGTTTGGCGCCGATCTCCGAGGCCTTTTTTGTCACCGGAAAGAGGTCTCCCTTGTAAATCCAGACCTTGACGCCGATCAATCCGTAAGTGGTAAAGGATTCGGCGAAACCGTAGTCGATGTCGGCCCGTAGCGTATGGAGCGGAAGTCGACCCTGGAGGTACCACTCGGATCGCGCGATCTCAGCTCCGTTCAGACGTCCCGCACAACAGACCCTGATGCCCTTGGCGTTGACTTTGAGGGCGGAGTCCACGGCCTTCCGCATCGCCCGCCGAAACGCGATCCGCTTCTGCAACTGAAGCGCAATGGATTCGGCTACAAGCTGAGCCTCGAGTTCCGGGCGATGAATCTCATTGATGTTGATAAAAACTTCCCGATTGGTCCTCTGCTGCAAATCCACCTTGAGCTTGTCGATCTCGGAACCCTTGCGGCCAATAATGATTCCGGGCCGGGAGGTATAGATGGTGACTCGAATCTTGTTGCCGGGCCGCTCGATCTCAATGTTGGAGACGCCGGCGTGCCCCACCTGCTTCTTGAGTTCCTTTTTCAGGCGCAGGTCTTCGTGCAACAACGTCCCGTAGTCCTTCTTTGCGTACCAGCGGGAACGCCAAGTCTTGTTGTATCCCAAGCGAAGACCAAAAGGATGTACTTTCTGTCCCACGCGCCCCTCCCTATTTATTCGTCCGACACATGGATCGAGATGTGGCTCATCCGCCGCTGGTAACGCAACGCCCGCCCCATGGGAGCCGGACGCATCCGCTTCATCCGCGGTCCCTCGTTGACGTAAGCCTTGCTCACCAACAACCGGTCCACATCGGTGGCCTCGTCTTTCTGTTCCGCGTTGGCGATGGCCGACTTCAGGACCTTGGTAACCTGGGCGGCTGCCCTCTTCTTGGTAAAGCGCAGAATGTCCAGCGCTTCCGAAACGTTTTGCCCCCGGATCAGGTCAACAACCAACCGGACCTTTTGCGGCGAGCTGCGAATGAATTTTGCGGTAGCACGAGCTTCCATCGAATTTGAGCTCCAGGCGGACCTCGCAGGCCTCAGGACCGCGACGCCGTTTTCTCGCTGGACTTGGAACTGTGCCCCCGGAACATGCGGCTGGGGGAGAATTCTCCCAACTTGTGTCCCACCATGTTTTCAGTCACAAAGACCGGAATAAATTTCTTGCCGTTGTGCACCGCAAAGGTGTGACCGACCATGTCGGGAATGATGGTGGACCGCCGTGACCAGGTCTTGATCACCCTCTTCTCGAACCGCTTGTTCATGCCATCGACCAACCTGGCCAGGCTGCGGTCCACAAAAGGTCCCTTTTTTACGGATCGAGCCATCTCCTCACACCTCCCGGAGGTCCCCTTACTTGCCTCTGCGCTTGACGATAAACGAATCGGTTCTCTTGTTGTTTCGGGTCCTGAATCCCCGGGTTGGCTGCCCCCACGGCGTCACCGGATGCCGCCCTCCGGAGGTTCGACCCTCGCCACCTCCATGGGGATGGTCTACCGGGTTCATGGCTACGCCTCGCACGGTCGGTCGACGTCCCAGCCACCTATGTTTTCCGGCCTTGCCCAGGCTGACGTTGCTGTG
>JAPOZE010000045.1 GCA_026706225.1 Acidobacteriota bacterium | reverse complement strand
CGGCGACGGAAGAATAGATCCTGAAGCCGAACTCGGCGGCGCGCTGCCGGCTCTGATCCTCTTCGGGCCTGCGGCCCACATAGAGAGCGACCACGTCCATGGCAGGCCGGTGCCACTTGCCCTCTCGCGGATAGCCGATCAGGAAGCGGTCGGCAACCTGGCGGGCCGGGGATCCGGGGGTCCAGCGGGAAGCCAGTATGGCCAACCTCTTGGCCCCTGGCCGGGTCCGGATCGGCAAGCCGGCCACCGATAGAGCCGAAGTGGTTTGCAGGAAATTGCGCCTGCCGCTCACGAGCGTCTCCGATAGGTGGGTTGGGGAGTCGGTCGATAGCGAACCGCCAGGTGGGGCGTTTCGACTCGACTCTGCCCCCGAAACAGTGAATCCACGCCGGCCTCGGTCATTCCGCTGGTCAGCAGGGTCCGCTCCACCGGGTAGGTTGCCTTGCCGGTCAGAAACATCTTCTCGACGCCGTTCACCAGCGGGCTGAAGAAATTGGCTTCGGCGCCCCCGCCCAACCCGCGCACCGGAAGGTAGAAGTGTGTGGAAACCAGCCGCGGCGGATTTTTCAGACGGGCCGCAAAAGTCCAACCCATGGAGAGGCCTTCCAACAGGAGCAGCGTGGCCTTCATCCCGTCGGCATATTCGCAGCGGAAGGCCAGAGGCTGATCCAGTTGAGGGCCGGAGTCGGTGACCCGGTCCTTGACCAGCCCGGGTATTTCCTCCATGGACGGGTAGCTGTGGTCGAAGCCCTCCCGGGTCGAGGTCAGGGCCAGGCTGCGGCACAGGCAGGCCTCGAAGAGCTCGGGATCCCAGCCTCCCCGGCCCCAGGATCCCGCCCGTAACGCCTCCCACACCCTGGGGCCGCGGACCGCTTGCAGCGCCGCCACTCCGGTTTCCCCTCCCCGCCGCCGCTCGACCATGCACTGCAATGACTCGAACCCGTGAAAGCCGTAGCTGTCGGCCCCGCCGCCGGCGCCGATCACCATGGCCTCTTCCACCTCGGCGTCCGAGGGAATCTCCAACGGGGGAAGGCGCCAGGCTACCGGAATGCTGGAACCGGCCATCAAGGCAAAGTCCAGCTCCCTGGCCGTTTCCACCATCTCCTCGGCCCATTCCCATTTCCAGGAAAGGTGCTTGTCGTTGAACACCGGCGCGCTGCGGCCGCTGGCCCGGAAGACGTCCACAATCTGCCGGAAGAACTCGTAGCGCGGATACAGGGTCTGCCCCTTCTCGTTGCGGGGGTAGCTCCCGTGCTCTCCGATCAGCAGGACGCCGTCGACCGCCAGACTGTCTCCACCCCGCGTCAAGGTTTCGGCGATGGTGGGATAGATCTTCATGGAGGGATATTGGCGGGCCCGGTCGCGACTGAGATCGCTCTCCCGGACCTGGTCCACGTAGAGCGACACCACATCCATGGGGGGCCGGTGAAAACGCCCGCCCCAGTTGTAGCCGCCCAGGAAACGGTCCACGATATGCTGGCCGTGGGCCCGGCGGCGGTATTCGGTGACCAGGGCGGCGATCCTGGGGCGTTCGGGCGTACCGGGACGGCAGCCCGCAAGCAGCAGCGCCGCGGGTATCCCTGCCATCACCTTTCTGCGGGAGATCTTTGGAAGGGGGGAAGAGGTCATGGTCCGCCCAGGATTTCTCCGTGCGGCTTGCCCTCGGCGAGTTCCGCGTACCGCACTCGCACCTGTTCCGCAAAGCGATTGCCGACCCAGTTGCCGACCCCGTCCGACAGTTTCACGGTCGTAGCTACGCCGGCTCCGTCCTCCAGCGTCACCAGGTCTTCCAGCGGCGTCTTGTCCTCGAAGGCCTTTTCGACGGCAGCGTTGATTTCCTGGAGGAACTGCCGCTGCCCTTCGGCAACTTCTCGCCCTCCCGAGGGGCCGTGGCCCGGAAGGACGGTTTCGAAGCCCAGTTCCATGGCTTTGCCGACCACATCCGGCCAGTTGCCCGTGTTGCCGTCGCCCGTGTAGTTGAAGGGCCCGTTCACGATGGCGTCACCCGTGCAAAGGATCTTCTCGTCCGGCAGAAAGACCATGCCGTCACCGCGCGTGTGGGCCCATCCGAAGTGATGAAACTCCACCCGCCGGCTCGCTCCCTCCAGCACGTGCGGGACCTGGCTGAACGTCTTTTGCGGGGGTTGCACCGTATCCTCGCCTACCGCGGCCACATCCTCACGGTTCTGCGCCGCTTGTTGCCAGCGGGCAGGCTCGTAGCGCTTCATCTCCTGGGCCACGCCGACATGTGCCAGCGTGGTGGCGCCGGCCCGGGTCCAGACCGCGTTGGCATAGGCATGGTCCCCGTGATGGTGGGTGTCGAACACGTAGCTGACCGGCTTGGTGGTAACCTGCTTGATATCCTCCATGAGCGCCTGGGCTCCGCTCGGAAAGTTGGCATCCACCACCAGCAGGCCTTCCCCGAGGTCAATGACCACGTTGTTGCAGTGTCCGTGCTCCCGCTCGCCCATCCGGAACCACACCCCCTCCGTGATCAGCTTGAGGGTGTCGGTCTCGGAAGGAAGAGGCGGATCGGAGGCGCAGTTCCAGGCCACGCATAGGCCGATCGCGGTGATGACTATGAGGACGATTCGCATGATCCAACCTCCCTCCGGCAGTGCCGTCGCCGTTGCAAGTGGAACCGATTGTACGCCCGACGGAGCGCTGGCACAAGACACCCTTCAGTGAAACCCATGGAGGGATTATCCACGAAGGGGATCCACGAAGAACGCGAAGGCAAAAAGAGTTATCCACGAAGGGACACGAAGGACGACGAAGGGCCACCAAGCTTCACGGCTCTGCCCCATCGGCAGGGATGAGGCCCGGCAAGCCGACGCAGGCCTCCTCGAACAGCAAGACCCATTGAAAGAGGCACCCCACCCGGGAGCGCGGGCGTCCCGCCCGCATTCGTCCTGGCACAGCCTCGCCCACCTCCTCCACCTTTCTCGAGCGGCAACGGCGCCGGGACAATGCGGTTCCGGCCGACGGGGTGGCCGGCTGCCACATCGTAGACATACTGAGCGGCTCGCGACGGCGGTGCATGCGGGCGAGACGCCCGCGCTCCCGGGTGGGCCTCATTCCGTGACGGCGTCGCAGCAAAGGACGTCCATCGGTATTCGAGTCTATTCGTGTTCATTCGTGGTTCGTCTTTAAAAGAGATCGGCAGTTTCACCCTCGAATGATCCGCACACCAGCGCGGGGGCGGTGCTTGTCTGAAACCACCCGGTTTCATCCTGTATGATCCGCCCCCTCGTCTGGGGCGGGGGCTGGGCTAACCACTCACCACTATTCACTGACAACTGCCGTTCTACGCCCGGTTGCCGCCGTAGGCTCCTCCGATCAGGT
>JAPOZE010000537.1 GCA_026706225.1 Acidobacteriota bacterium | reverse complement strand
GTGAGCTGCTCCCCGGGATTGCAGCTCGGTAGGGGTTCCCATGCCGGGGTCGATGTAGGTGAAAACGGCGCGGTCCTGCTCAACGGCAATGGGCATCTTGATGTGGAAATACCGGACGCGGCCGTTGGCCCGTCCTCGATAGATGCGTTTCGGGAGCAGCTCGGGCTCGACCCCGAGCTGCTTGAAGCAGGAGACCTTCTCCGACTCAGTGGGCAGCCAGGGCAGGTGCGGATGGTCGAGCACGAAGTCGAGCGACAGCAGCAGCCGCCGGGTAACCTCGATCGAGGATTCCCGGCGGTGACGGACGTTTGTGATTCCCAGCTCGCGGTAGACGGCCTTGCCGAAGATGCGGCAAATCCGCCGCCCGTCGGTGATCTCGGCTGCCGCTATGGGTCGGCTGGAAATTCGCACTTCGAGCAATGCCTGAATGAAGCGTCTGGCCGTGCGGTCGGTCATTGCCAGGAAAGCGTCCAGTTGGTCGCGGGTGAAAAGCCCCGAGTGCAGGCAGACCAGGGTGATCCATTCGGCCTGTGGACCGGTGAAGCCAAGAGGCTCCAGCAGTTTTTCCCGGCCCTGCAGGTGAGGGAAATTCATCGGTTCCTCTGGTCGGTCACCAGCGCCCGGTCAGCCTGGAGATAGGTGATCATGATCCCCATGGGGTTGAAGACAACAAGCTCCGGGGGGACTTCCTGGAGGAAGACGAACTTGATCGACAGGGACCAACGCTGGCGGTCGGCCTCCTGCTCGCGGACGAGGGTCACCAAGTCGAAGTCCGCCGTGGCTCCATGAGGCGGTTCCTCGGCGGCGTGAATCCGCAGCACGACGTTCTCAACCTGGGACTCGCTATCGGCGAAGCCTCCCGAAACCAGGGCAATCCGCTCGCTCGAATCGGCGAAGGCCCTGTCGGCCAGGTTGGTCGTGAGAAAGCGGAGGCTGCGCGTCCAGTGGTCATGCACGGTCGCCCTCCTCCGGGAATAGAAGTCGTGGACAAAGCGGTTCAGGAAGTACTTGGTCGTGGGGTCCAGGGGATCGGCCTTGGCGGTCGCGACCTCGTAAGCCAGGGCCTCGGCCCGGCCGACTTCATCGACGCGGACAACGATGGGTTTTGGCGGCGGCTGCCAGGCAAAGCGAAGCGTGATGACGAGGACCAGGAACAGGCTCAGGCCAAGAGCCACGGTGATGATGCGCAGGTTCCGGTTGGACTGGATGGCCTCGGCCCAAATATCGGCAAACTGCTTGCCGGCGTCTTGCTTGTTGCGGTTCATCACTTACCTCCCGGCGGCGAGGGACGCGCCACCAGTCTTTGCGGCCATGGCGACTTGGCGCACTCGGGTTCCCAGGCCCGCAGTCGCGCTGCCGGCTCCCGAAACCAGAAGTTGCGCCAACTCGCCGACCTTCAATGAGGCCAGGACGCCGGCAATAATCAGCGGCCAAAGGATGAGATACCACCTGAACACGCCGGAAAGATCCTCAAAGGTCAGGACGGCGGTCAGCAGGCTGTTGAGAAAACCCAGACCGACGTTCATGAAGACGTTGAAAACCGCCCCGGCAATCACACCGTAGAAGGTGTAGGTCAACAGGGTGCGGAACCACCCCCAGAAGAGAAACGACAAGGGCGGAAAGATGAGCCAGGGAATCAGGATGGGACCGACCATGATCGCGACCGCCAGCGCAAAGTGCGCCCATATGACCTGAGCCATGAGAAGGCAGAACATCAGAAGCAGCAGGACGAGCATGAGGGCCATGAAGAGGCTGCCGAACAGGGAGGCGATGAGAAAGGAGATTCCCTTGATCCAGACATCGGCCGCGCCGAAGCTCCGGATCGAATCGGTGATCTGAGTAAAGATGTTGCTGAAAGCGGGGAGGACGGTCTGCTGAAGGTTTTGCCAGCTATTGCCGATGAATACGTCTGTGGCCCAGGTGCCTTGCCGGGTGATGAGCTCGGGGAAGCTCATAGTGGTTCCGGGAACAGGGGTATTGTAGAACGCGAGCATCGTCCGGGGGATACCCAGGCCGATGACGAGCTTGACGATCTCCCACAGGTCGTACTCGCCGGAGAAGGCGGTTTTCAGGCCGGTCCACACGATCATGACGGTGGCCATGCCCGTCCAGATCGCCAGGCCGGCGGTCTGGAACTCGGGCGCGGCCAGCCCCACCAGTTGCTGAAGAACCTGATCGAGGAATGCTTTGGCGTCCCACTCCTGCCCCGGGGGGACGGTGACGGGCGTAAGCTGCGGCATTTTCTAGTCCCTCAAAGTGAACGTCACTGATAGTAGGGGTGAATGGTGAACTGAACTTCTCGCCCGCCTGTAGCCGGCAGGGCAGCAATCTCAGCCTGAGCTTGCTGCAGGTCCTGCTCGGACTGGCGCAGCACCCCGGCCCATCGCTCCAATTCCTGCCGGCGGGCCAGGTCCCGCTCATAGCTCGCCCCAGCCTCGCGGGCGCCCTGGTAGGCCTGGAGCTGGGCCAAGGCGCCCAGCAGCTCGGCCTGTGTGGCCGTGGCCGCGACATTGGCCTGGGCGAGGGCGGTATCAGACTTGTTAGTTTGGGTCCGCAGCTTGTCGAGGGTGTCCTGGGCGTTTCTCAAGGCCTCGATCAGGGTGCTGGAAGCATCGGCCAGCGCATGATCGAGCACCCGCTGGCGGTCGGCCGCTTCCCGCTGCTGCCGGAAAAGCTCGCCGGCGCGGCTGCCGACCCCGGCAGGCAGGTTGGCGAAAATACTAACCAGGTCCGTCTCGGTGACAGTATCGGCCGTCTGAAGCAAACTGTTCCATCCTCCCCGAACGGAGACACCATCGGACAGAGACTTGTACGCGTTTGCTATCTGAGCGGCATCGCCCTGAAAATTCCCGATCCAGCTCATGCCGGTTCCCACCAGATCGGTCTTCGCCGAAATCAAACTGGTAAAGGGAGAAGTGAGGGCGTGATAGCTTCCCAGGGCCTTGTCCTTCAGGTGTTGGACCTGGTCTCTCATTTCGCTGAGCTTGTCGGTAAACTGCTGGATCTGTGTCAACTGGTTGGCGATGATCGACGACTGGTTGGCCAGCATGATTATCCGCTGAGCTTTCGCAACCGGATCGACCGAAACGGGCGCAAAGGCCGGAACGGGAACCAGGACTACAGCAAGGGCAATCACTCCGATTCGTTTCCACTGCATGGGGTTCTCCTTTCAGGACTCAGTAGAACGCAAGCATGGTCCGGGGGACTCCCAGGGCCAGGACAAGGCGGACAAACTCCCAGGAATCAAATCTCCGGGACACGGCTATTCTCCTTTCAGTCCAAAGGACCATAACGACAGCCAACCCTCTCCAGATCCCAATGCCGGCCGCCTTGAAGTTGAACGTATCGGTTCC
>JAPOZE010000373.1 GCA_026706225.1 Acidobacteriota bacterium | reverse complement strand
CGTACGGCACGTCCGGACGATTATCCCCGCCGGTTTCCTTTGGACATGACACTCAGGTTCACGCCAGAGTGGGTCAACCTTGAACACCCACCCCACTACCGAGCGCGAGCTGCAAGTCACAGCTGCCTGCCCTGAGAGATACAGGAACCTCGCAGAAGAGTTGGCTCGCCAGTTGCGACGAGCCGAGAATCCACCCTCGATGTTTTACCCCGACCCCTCCTGGCACAACAAAGTGAGTTCCCTGATTCAGACAACATCTCATTTGACGGTTGCTGGTCGATACCTCTTTAAGAACCCCACAGCACCCAGGGGCCCGGGAGCCGTTGCACTCGCTCTTCCAAGCCGCGCCAGTCTCTCAGCATGGTTCCGGGCCTTCCTCGACGACCTTCACGACCTCGATCCTGCTCGAGTCCCACAGGCCCCGCCGCGCTTGGGGAATCCATCGGATTGGTACACCCCAGAAGAGAGAGCGCTTTCCGATCAGATCATTGAAATCACAGGGCGAGTCCAGGATTTCCAAGCCAACCAGGAACGACTCAAGGCCGAATTGGACGCCGCGAGTGAGAAAGCCGACGCGGGGATTCGACGCGCCATCTGGGCGGACGGCGACCAATTGGTCGCTGCCGTCGGGGACATACTCACGGAACTAGGGTTCGATGTCCGTCACATGGACGCCGAGCAAGAAAAGGGGAAGCCAAAGCGCGAAGACCTCCGCCTCACGCTCGCGGAGCGATCCGGGTGGGAGGCCCTTGCCGAAGTCAAGGGCTACACGAGAGGCGCAAGAACTAACGACGCCCGCCAGATCCGCGAGCACCGGGACCGCTACATCACTGAAGAAGGCAGAGCGCCCGACCTGACGCTTTGGATCGCCAACACACACCGCCGCATAGACCCGTCCTTTCGGACCCACCCGGACAACAATGTTGGGGAATCCGCCGCGAACATCGGCGCCGTCCATGTCTTGACAACAGATCTCTACAAGCTATGGACATTGGTGGCCACTGGCAGACTTGAAAAAGAACAAGCCGTCCAGCAATTGATCGAAGCAACTACTGGGTTGTGGTCCCTGCCCCCAGCGGCGGATCCTGACACATACAGCAGGTAGGAGGGAGAGGGTGGGCTTGCAGTGGGCGTCTTCCCGCCGGCTAGGGCGGCGCGGATCTCAGGAAGGGTTGGGGAACAGTCGGGGGTCGGTAACGGGGTTTCAAGCCCCAGATGGATAGGGGAAGGATGAGTCCGATACTTTTACCTCGAATGAAAGATGGTTTTCTTGGGGAGAGTAGACCATCTTCCACTTGCTCAGAATGTCACGGCCCAGGAGCGAAGGATACTGCATGTACTCTTCCAAGGGTTCCAGAAACAGAATGGGCAACTGGTATACGTAGATCTTGCTGCTGCCGCCAAAACACAGAATGGCCGGTTCTAGATATGCCCTCGCCTCTCCTCCAATTCCGCTTATCCCTTGTTGATTCTTCAGCGCACCATAATCGACTCCGATTCTGCAGCCATCGTTCGGAGCTATCGTAGTGACAGAAGCCCCGGTATCGACCAGAAATGATATATCGCTTGGGAGTAATCTGGGGAATTGGCTCTCGATCGAGATAACACTTTCCACATAGGGGCTTTTCGATGTGTCTCCAAATCTACCTGGGATCGGCATATAGGCATCGTCATCACAGAATCATGGTGCGAGGCTCGGACTCGATATACCTGATGATGGCTTGGGCCCGGGAGTACCCTCCTGCATCCAGGGCCTGCAAGACGGACTCGAATGTCGGGCCATGTACCCGCACCTTTCCTGAGTGAATACCGATCCACTCATCCGGGTATTCCTCGATCATGCGAGGATTCTCTGCTGACAGCAGGGCCGCACTCTCGCGGAAGGCCTCCATTTGCTCGGCGATCTTCCCAGGATCGCCGATGATTTTCTCAACATCTGCCATTTGGTGCTCTCCCTTTGGTGCGGGGTCCATGGTTTCTGGTTTTCTTCTATTTCAACGAGCGTTGGGTCGAATGTATGGCTCATGGACGACCGGTCAATTCGGCCCCGGATCACAGCGCAACTCGTCGGTGTCATCGTCGTCCTTTTTGTCCTCCCCACTCTCCTCGCCTTAGACCAAGCGTACTTAAGCAGCACCGCCCATGGACTTCTACGCCGCCGCCGCAGACCTCTACGACCGCACCTTCGGGCGGGCCGAGTTGGAGGGCGAGCGCGGCGACATCGCCTTCTATGTACAGGAAGCCCGGCAGGCCGGGTCGCCGGTCCTGGAACTGGCCTGCGGCACCGGGCGCGTCCTGATCCCGATAGCCCATGCGGGGGTGCCGGTGGTGGGCCTGGACAGCTCGCCGGCGATGCTCTCGGCGGCTCGAAAGAAGGTCGCCCGGCTCCGGGAAGAAGAGACGCGGCAGCGCATCGAGCTGGTCGAGGGCGACATGCGCTCTTTCTCCCTCGACCGGCGCTTCGACCTCGTCATCATCCCCTTCCGGTCGTTCCTGCACCTGATGACCCCGGCGGACCAGCGCATGGCCCTGGGCCGCATCCGCGACCACCTGACCGAAGACGGCCGCCTCGTGTTCAACATCTTCGATCCCCGGCTGGACATGATCGCCTCCCATCTCGGGCACCGCGGCAACCCCCTGGAAAAGGACAGCGAGTTCACCCATCCGGAGACGGGCCGCCAGGTCGTCGGATGGGTGAGGCGCCGCTTCGACGCGGCGAACCAGACGATCGAGGAGGAGCGGCTGTTCGAGGAGCTGGAGGCCGGCGGGCGGGTGGTGTCCTGGACCCATGCGACGCTCGCTCTGCGCTGGGTCTACCGCTACGAGATGGAGCACCTCCTGGAGCTGAGCGGGTTCGCCGTGGAGGCGCTCTACGGCGGCTTTGACCGCGGCCCCTTCCGCCACGGCGGCGAGCAGGTCTGGGTAGCGCGGAGGGCGTAAAGCCTACCCTGCCGGTGAACTGACCTCTCCCATCGCATCCAGCTCTGCCCGGCTTCGCGGAACAGTGATCATTTCCCGGATTGCATCAGCCGGAACACCGCGCAACCCGTCCCGGCGGTCCTCGAGAATGAGCGCGATGGCCTCAGCGAGATTCTCGCGTGCTTCCTCCTTGGTTTTGCCCTGACCGTTTGCCCCCGGGATCTCCGGGCAATACGCGATATGCCATCCCCCGTCCTGCTCGATAATCGCCGTAAACTCGTTTTTCATTGCCCGCGCCTCCCTTATTCCCCGAACCGGAACGGCGGGTAGCGGTCGGTAGTCAGCAGAAACGCGTAAGCCCCCACCCTCAAGACCCAGCGGAAAACCCCCTCCACGAACAGGAACAGCTCCCTCGGGTAGCGGCCGGCGATCAGGATC
>JAPOZE010000407.1 GCA_026706225.1 Acidobacteriota bacterium | reverse complement strand
GGACTCCACCACCAGCCTCTCCAGCTCGCCCGGGTCGGGGACGCAGCCGATCCCCGGCCCCGGCAGGGCCCGGATTTGCCCGGGAGCGGAAAGCTCGATTTCCGGAACGGAAAGGTCTTTGCGGTAGAAGCGGCTGGAGGGGAAGATGTCGGCCGGATAGCCGATGTTGGGAAGGGTGGCCAGGGCAATGCAGTGGCAGGACCCCACCGCAGATTCCAGCATACCTCCCACCCAGCAGGGAATCTTGCCCTTCTCGGCTTCACGCAGGATTTGAACCGCCGGAGTCAATCCACCCACGCGCGCGGGCTTCAGGTTGATCCAACCGCAGGCGCCGAGATCGATGGCCTGGCGGGTGCGTTCCAGCGAGACGATGCTCTCGTCCAGACACAACGGGGTCTTGAGTTGCCGCTGCAGCTCGGCATGGTCCAGAAGATCGTCGTGCCTCAGCGGCTGCTCGATCATGGCCAGACCCAGCGAGTCCAGGGCCTGGAAAACGGGCAGATCCCGGAGGCGGTAGCCGCTGTTGCAGTCCACGTGCATCACCAGCTCCGGGAAAGCCTCACGAACGCTGCGAACCATCTCCACGTCCCAGCCGGGCCTGAACTTGAGCTTGACCCTGGGAAAGCCGGCCTCCACCGCGCCCCCGATGGTTTCCAGCAGCTCGGGGACGGTGTCCATCACCCCAAAGTCGGCCCCCACCTCGATGGTGTCGCCCCGGCCGCCCAGCAGTTTCCAGAGCGGCGTTTCCCGCCTCTTGGCTTCCAGGTCCCACCAGGCCAGGTCCAGGCCGGCCTTGGCGAAGGGGTTGGCCTTGAAGGGCGCCAGTTGCTGCTGCAGGGCCTCTCCCGAATCGATCTCCTGCCCCAGAAGCCGGGGCGCCAGCCAGTCCCGAATCAGGGCGAAGACCCCTCCGGCCCACTCCGGGGAATAGAGGGGCGATTCCCAGGGAGTCGTCTCCCCCCAGCCGTCCACCCCCTCGGCCGACATCCTGACCAGTACGCTTTCGATCACGTGGCCGTCGCCATAGGCCGTGCGGAAGGGGTAGATCACCGGCATGGCTACCCGGTGGAGTTCGATGGCCTCGATTTTCATGGTTCTCCAGGAAGAGAGGGGCTGGGGCACAGGCTGAACGGCCCCGAACGAGGTCTCCGGAGGGGCTGGCAACCCTCGCTGCGAAAAGGGGCAAATCCCTTGACTCGGGGTCAAAATACAGTATTCTGTGCGCGATTTACAACCTGCATCTGACCCCCAATCGATCCTCCCAAGGGGAATCCGTGCAACGGCCCCTCCGGAACGTCCCGGTGACCGCTCTCGAAGAACCATCCCCTACGGAGGACCCGTTCACACTGGAGGAGCAGGACCCATGAAATTCGCCACGCAAGCCGCCGCGACCGCCGCCGTTCTGACTCTGGCCCTCTCTTCAGTCGCCCTGCGGGCCGGAGAACCCATCCTCTGGGTGGAGGATTCCTTCGAGGACTTTGCCGACGGGAAGTTGGACGCGGCCGGACAGAATCTCTACGTCGGCCGGGACGGCGCCCTGCGCACCATTCACCGCTTCGATCTCAACCGGGACGGGTATCTGGACCTGATCTTCAACAGCACCCACGACAACTTCACCTACATTCCGGCCACGCTGGGCCTGTTGGAACCCTCGCGCCGGGTTCGGCGGGCCGAGCTGGCGGTGGAGGGCAGCATTGGGGTGGTGCTGGAGGATCTGAACCGCGACGGCCACCTGGACGCTGTCTTCTGCCCCAACCGCAGCGGCCTCCAGAACCCCAGGCGCTTGCTCACCATCCTGTGGGGGGGCGAGGAGGGCTGGTCCAACCGGCGAAGCCACGGCCAACTGCCGGTCTACGGCGCCCTGGCCGTGGCCGCGGCCGACCTGGACCGGGACGGCTGGCCCGACATCGTCACCCTCAACCAGGCCGCCTGGCTTCCCGGCCAGCCCGAGGGAAACATCCTCCGAATCTTCTGGGGCAGTCCGGAAGGATTCCTCCTCACCGACACCGCCGAGCTCGGCATCCCCCAGGCCCTGGACCTGGCTGCCGGCGACTTCGACGGGGACGGGTTCAAGGAAGCGGCCCTGCTGAGCGGGCGCGGCCTGGTGGAGGTGGTCCGCGGAGGGGCCCTGGGGTCGCCCCGGGACCTGACCCGCCAGGAGGTAACGCTCCCGGGCAATGAGGGCCTGTGCCTCACGGCCGCCGACGCCGACGGCGACTCCCGCATCGACCTGCTGGTGGGGACCGATCGGGGCAAAGTCTACTTCGTGAATGGAAAAGCCGGACCCGGCTGGGGAGAGCCCGACACCTGGGCTGCTCCCAACGCCTCCCACATCGCCGTGGGCTATCTCAACGGTGACGCCCATCCCGACCTGGTGCTGACCGACTTTACCCTGGCCCGCGCCGGAGGGGGCGAAGCCGCCGGAGCCGCCAAAAGCGTGGCCGAGCCCGTCCAAGTTCTCTGGGGATCGGCGGACGGGTTCGACTCCGGCCGCTCCAGCGGCCTGGCCATCGCCTACGCCCGGTCCAGCGCGGTGGGAGACCTGGACGGAGACGGCCACCAGGACCTGTCGGTGGCGGTCCATCAGAGCTCCGAACAGTTCGAGACCGACTCGCTGGTGTTCTTCGGGACCGGAAGCAGCCTGCTGGACCAGCATCCCCTGACCCTGCGGACCCTCGGCGCCACCGACACGGCCATCGTTCCTCCCGGCGGCTCCCTGCCGGGCCGGGTCCTCTTCTGCAACAGCCTGGGCGGCACCGTGGCCGAGCGGGTGCCCCTGCACGTCTACTGGGGCGGCTCCGGGGGCTTTTCCGCTTCCAACCGCTGGGAAATTCCCTTCCAGAGCGGTTATGAAGCCAGCGCCGCCGACCTCAACCGGGACGGCTACCCGGATCTGATCGTGCTCAACTCCCAGCACGCGGGCGAGGCCGCCGCCATGGATCCCACCGCCGGAGCCAATATCCTGTGGGGCGGCCCCGGCGGTTTCGACCTGGAAGGACGGCGAACGGTGGTGCGGGAGCGCAACCTGGGTTCCAGCAACGTGGCCGACCTCAACCGCGACGGCTACCTGGACCTGGTCCTGGGCGCCTTCGAAGCCAAGAAGGGAAAGAATTACCTGGTGATCCGCTACGGATCCAAGGACGGTTTTCTCCCGGCCGACCGGCTGGCGCTGCCTTTCGACTACCGCACCGTCGGCAGCCTGGTCGCCGATCTCAACGGGGACGACTGGCTGGACACCGCCTTCGTCTCCTCCCAGCAGAACCGCCTCCACATCCTCTGGGGCGGCCCCGAGGGCTTCTCCACGGAGCGCCGCAGCCAGCTCCGCATTCCCTTTCCCATCAGCCTGGAAACCGCCGATTTCAA
>JAPOZE010000520.1 GCA_026706225.1 Acidobacteriota bacterium | reverse complement strand
GCCTGAAACTCGCCGTCGGCGTGAATGATCTTGGCGCGCTTTTCCCGCTCCGCCTCGGCCTGCTTGGCCATGGCCCGCTGCATCTCCTGCGGCAGGTCCACCGCCTTGACTTCAACCAGGGAGACCTTGATTCCCCAGGGGTCGGTCTGCTTGTCCAGGATCGCCTGGAGCTTCATGTTGAGAGTCTCCCGTTGGCTGAGCAGGTCGTCCAGCACGACCTCGCCCAGCACGGAACGCAGGGTGGTCTGGGAGAGTTGTGAGGTGGCGTAGAGATAGTTCTCAACCTCGACCACCGACCTGATGGCGTTGAGCACTCGGAAGTAGACCACGGCATTGACCTTCACCGAGACGTTGTCGCTGGTAATGATGTCCTGGGTGGGCACGTCCAGAGCCACGGTTCGCAGGGATACCCGAACCATGCGATCGATGGGCCAGAAGACGAAGATCAGGCCGGGCCCCTTGGGTTTCGACAGCAGGCGCCCCAGTCTGAAGATAACGCCTCGTTCGTATTCGCGCAGGACGTTGATCGAGTTGATCAACCACAGGACGACCACCAGAATGAAGAAAACGGTGACAGGATTGACGCCCCACATAGGTTTCCCTCCGGTTCAAAGCCACGGTTGGCTCCAGTGTATCTTAAATCGATCTCGAAAGGCGATGGGATTGCGCGCGAGGACTCCCGGCCGGGGGCTACCGGTCGGCCTGCGGCGGGGCGAACCGGAACGCCGGCGAAACCAACAGGCGGCGGTAGATTTACCCGGGAAGAGTTCTGCCTTTCCCCATGCTCTGCGAACCGTGGAATAGGGATTGCATCCTTATAATTGAATAAGCTGGTCCGTGAAAGGAGGAATCTCCATGACTGAAGCAAATTCAAGCGTATTCGACATGGCAATGGAACAGTTCGAGGCGGCGGCCGATCTTCTGCAACTGGACGACGACGTGCGAAAAAAGATCAAATATCCGGAACGCTGCCTGATCGTCTCGGTGCCCGTTCGGCTGGACGACGGTCGCATCGAGCGCTTCGAGGGCTATCGGGTGCAGCACAGCACCGCCAGAGGGCCTGCCAAGGGAGGCCTCCGGTATCATCCCAGGGTCAACCTGGACGAAGTGAAGGCTCTGGCGACCTGGATGACCTGGAAATCGGCGATCGTGGACATCCCCTTCGGCGGCGGGAAGGGCGGGGTCTGCTGCAACCCGAAGAGCATGAGCAGTGGAGAACTGGAACGGCTGACCCGAAGGTTCACCAACGAGATCCTTCCCTTTATCGGTCCCGAAAAGGATATCCCGGCGCCGGATGCCTACACCAATCCCCAGGTGATGGCCTGGATCATGGACACCTACAGCATGAACAAGGGCTACTGCGTTCCGGGAGTGGTCACCGGAAAACCCCTGGAGCTGGGGGGATCCATGGGCCGCATTGAGGCCACCGGGCGCGGCGTGTTCTTCACCATTGGGTGCGCCGCGGAGCACCTCGGCCTCAAGCTGGACACGCTCAAGGTGTGCGTTCAGGGGTTCGGAAACGCCGGCTCGGTGGTCGCCCGGCTTCTGGACGAAGCCGGGGCCACCGTGATTGCGGTCAGCGATTCCCAGGGGTGTGTCTATAACGCGAACGGACTGCCGCCCGGCAAGCTCGTCGAGTACAAGGAGCAGACGGGGAGTGTTTCGGGATTTCCGGAATCCGAGCCGATGCCGGCTGAGGACTTGCTCCATTGTCCCTGTGATGTTCTGATCCCGGCGGCGCTGGAAGACGCCATCACCGTGGAAAACGCCGGCGGGGTTCGGGCCCGGATCGTCGCCGAGGCAGCCAACGGCCCCACCACCCCGGCCGCCGACAGGATCCTGCAGGCCAAGGAGGTGTTCCTGATTCCGGACGTCCTGTGTAACGCCGGGGGAGTCACGGTCTCCTATCTGGAATGGGTGCAATCCATTCAACACCTCTTCTGGGAGGAGGCTGACGTCTTCAAGAGGCTGCAAACCATCATGAGGCAGAGCTTCAAGTCGGTTCTGGACTTGTCCGTTGACAAAAAGGTGCCCATGCGGACGGCGGCCAACATGGTCGGGATCGAACGTGTAGCCAGGGCCACCAGGTTGAGGGGACTCTATCCCTGATCCGACTTTCGGAGGTTTCGAGAATGTGTCTGGACGACTCCCGGCCCCTGCCGGCCGGCAAGCTGCCCAACCGACTGTTGGGTCGATTTCTGAGAGCACTGGATTGCCCGGACCCATCCGTGCTCGTGGGTCCGCGGGTGGGGGAAGACGTTGCAGCCGTCAGTCTGGCCGGAGAAGACACTCTGGTGCTCAAGTCCGACCCCATCACCTTTGCCACCGACGCCGTCGGCTATTACGCCATGGTCGTCAACGCCAACGACCTGGCCACCTGCGGTGCCAAGCCCCGCTGGATGCTGGCCACTCTGCTTTTCCCTCCGGGGACGCCACAGGGCAGGGTCCGCCAGGTCATGGTCGAGTTGCAGCAGGCAGCCTCCCAATTCGGGGTGAGCCTGTGCGGCGGGCATACGGAAATCACCGACGCGGTCACCCGGCCGGTGGTCGTGGGACAGTTGGCGGGAACCGTTTCCCGGTCCCGGTTCATCGACAAGCGCAGGATGCGGGCCGGAGACCAGGTCCTTCTCACCAAGGGCGTGGCGGTTGAGGGGACAGCCCTGATAGCCCGCGAATTCGCGCCAAGGCTGTTGGAGCTGGGGCTGGGACGGGAAGAGGTCGACCAGTGTCGTCGGTTTCTGACCGAACCGGGAATAAGCATCCTGCCGGAGGCCGGGATAGCGGCCGGATGCAAGGAGGTTCGGGCGCTGCACGATGTCACCGAAGGCGGCGTGGCGACGGCCCTCGGGGAACTGGCCGCCGCAGGCGGACATCGCATTCGTGTCTATCCGGATCGCATTCCGGTTTTCGGTTCGACGGCCCGGATATGCAAGCTTCTGGATCTCGATCCGCTGGGGTTGATCGGCTCGGGAAGCCTGCTGATTGCCTGCGGTCCGGAGGCCTGCCGGGGTCTCTCCGATTCCCTGGATGAGGCCGGAATCCCGGTAGCATGCATTGGCCAGGTCCTGGAGGAGGGAAGCGGCGTGGAGGCCCTGGAGAAGGAAGGCGGCCGACCTGTTCCATGGCCCGCATTCGAGACCGACGAAATCGCCCGGTTGTTCACCGGGTAAGTCCCGCAACGCCTTGGCGGGCGAAATACAGGGTGATACAGGGGCCTCTACCTACCTCGGAGAGTGGGACCCCCCATCGGCTCGACTGGGGGCTGAATCTCCTATCCGGCGATCTCGCCGGTTCCGTCCCCCCCACCGGTTCGACCGCGGGCGGAGCCCTTGTCTCACCGACTCCCCCTCCAGGGGGGAGTGATTGAGGCC
>JAPOZE010000037.1:1976-3386 GCA_026706225.1 Acidobacteriota bacterium | reverse complement strand
TCCCAGCGTCCGATAGCGCCGACCCGCGTGATTTCGATCAACCCGTCCGCGATGTCGGCCTGCGGGGCGATCATGAGTTTTCCTCCGGTAAAGCGGCTGTTGGAGAAGGTCAGGTAGGTGCAGGGTTGGCGATGGGTCTCTCCCCCCTCCTCCAACCGGAAGGGAAAGGTGGGGTAGCGCAGCCCCATCCAGCACCTCAGGATGGCCATCAGGTAGCCCAGCTCTCCCCAGCCCTTGTAGCGCCGGTTGGTGAGTTCACCGGCGTCCGCCGTGAAGCCGATGCTGAGCAGATTGATGTAGTGCACCGCACCTGCCGCATGGGTCAGGCGCATCACGTCGCAGGGGCGTGAACGCCGGCCCACCAGCGCTTCCACGGCATGATCCAGCCCCCGGTGGCTGAAGTCCCTCAAGAAGGAATTCCCCGTCCCCAGGGGCAGAAATCCCAGGGTTACCGGCTCTGATTCATCCTCCCGCGGAAAGAGACCATTGACCACCTCGAAGCCGGTTCCGTCTCCCCCCACCGCCAGAAAGCGGCGGAAGCCCCTCCGGTAGGCTTCGCGGCAGAGACTGGTGGCCTGTTGGGCTCGTTGGGTTTCCACCGACTCCAGGGGCACGCCTTGCGACCGAAGCCGCTCCAGGGCCGCCGGAGCCTGCCGCCCGCAGCGCCCTCCGCCGGCAGCGGGATTGACGATGGCGAAGTAGGGTTTCATGGCTTGGAAGAAGCGGTTCCGTCGGGTCTGGTCGACGTCTACGGGAGGCTTGCCTGCGCCCCTCAGAGGGGCCGGACATCTTCGGGGTCCATGCGGTCCGCAATAGCGTCGGCCAGCACCTGGCGCTTGATCTTGAGCGACGCCGTCCGCGGAAAGTCTTCCGGCCACACCAGGTAGCCCGAGAGCCGCTTGAAGTCGGGCAGCCTTCGGTTCCGGCGCCGCAGTTCCTCCAACACTTCGGAAGGCAGGGAGGCGCCCGCCTCCAGGTGGAACGCCAGGATCAACTGTTCCCCGGTGAGGGAACGCCGCTTCCACACGAAGTTGGCGGCAAAAATGCAGAGCTCCTTGACTTCAAGGCCGCTGAAGGCGTTCTCGATGTCCTCGGGATAGATGTTCTTGCCACCCTCGGTGACTACCATGTTCTTGAGGCGGCCCACGAGCTGGAGGTGTCCGCTGGGATCCATGCGGCCCAGGTCTCCGGTCAGAAGCCAGCCCTCCCTGAAGGTCTCGGCAGTCAGTTCCGGCTCGTCCAGGTAGCCCCGCATCAGCGTCTCGCTCCTGACGGCGATCTCGCCCACGCCCTGGGCGTCCGGGTCGAGCACCCGGATCTCCACTCCCGGCAGGGGCTTGCCCACCGTGTCGGGGCGAAAGGGATTGAGATCGTTTACGGTGACCGCCGTCCCGGCTTCGGTGAGGCCGT
>JAPOZE010000037.1:0-1386 GCA_026706225.1 Acidobacteriota bacterium | reverse complement strand
TCGGGACGGCAGTCCTCCCAGCGCTGAGCGCCGGAGAGTTCCGCCTCCGGGGGGGCTTCGCTGACCAGGATGGTTTCGGGCCTGAAGTCCTCCGGCTTGATTTCCTTGGCCAGGGCCCGCCAGATCGGGTACTCGACGATGAGCACCTTGGCCTTGGCGTGAGCCAGCAGGGCAAGATGTTCCGAAGGGCTCAGCTTGTAATCCAGGGGCACCAGCACGCCACCGCTGTGGAAAACCGCGTAGGCGGCGATGAGCCACTTGGACTGATTGGACATCATGATGCTGGCCCGGTCTCCGGAAACGAACCCGGCGGCCTGCAGGGTGGCGGCAATGGGACGGGCGGCCTGGCTGAAGTCCCGGTAGGACAGGCGGCAGTTCTCCCGGTCGCGGTCGGCTTCGATCAGCGCCAGGTGATCCGCCCACTTGGAGGTGGAGGCCCGCAGGGCTTCTCCCAGGGAACGGTAGGGGGTCAGGTTGGGGGCGGCGGTCTTCATCAGAGTCTGGAATCCACGCGCTCCGCCAGGGTTCGAAAATCGGTCACCCCCTGGAGCTCGTAATCGGGAAGTTCGATGCTAAAGTGATTTTCCAGTTGGGTCAACAGATCCAGGGCCTGCAGGCTGTTGATACCCAGCTTTTCGAAGAAGTCATCGTCTCCGCTCAGTTGGCTGAGGGGAATTTGAAACCGCTCGGCGGCCAACTGAAGGATACGGTTCAAGGTTTCTTCCTGGGCGGGCATTAAAGCGTCTCCTTGGCTCAGGGCAGATAGGGTTGAACCTGGCTGCTCTCCACGAATTTGAGAAGGGCCGCCTCCACCTCGGGCCGATCGAAGAGAGCGCAGAAGGTTTCGATCTCCCGTTCGAGCTCCAGGTGAGGGATCGGCTTGATGAAGCGCTTGGCCTCGCGAGCCGCGCGCGAGTCGAACTTGGTCGCCTGGGTCGCGATCCCCCGGGCCGCCCTCAAGGCGTGACCCGGCGCCACCAGTTGGCTGACCAGCCCGGCCGCGGCCGCCTTGGCGGCGTTGATGCTCCTGCCGGTCAACAGCAGGTCGCGGACCAGGGCGTTGCCCAGGTCCCGCTTGAGTCGAGGAATCCCGCCGAATCCGGGGATCAGCCCCAGCCTCAGTTCGGGAAAGCAGAACCGGGCGGTACGGTCGGCCACAATCATATCGCAGGTCAGCGCCAGCTCGAATCCTCCCCCGAACACGACTCCGTGAACTGCCGCCACCGTGGTCAGCGGGATCCGGTCGATCCGATTGAACACCCGATGGATGCGTTCCAGGAAATCGCGAACCCCGGCGTTTCTTTCAGCCTTGCCGAGCGACTGCAGCCCGAAATAGAGCTCCCTGAGGTCGGCTCCGGCGCTGAACCCGGCCTCCATCGAGCTGTG
>JAPOZE010000190.1 GCA_026706225.1 Acidobacteriota bacterium | reverse complement strand
TCCGGTTCTGATCCGGAATGAGCACAATTCCCTGATGCGGCTGACGGTTGAATCCAAGAACCCCGGCCACGTCCGATCCTTCACGTTCAGGCTGAGCGGCACCGACGATCCCGGCGACATCGAGTCGCTCGAGTTGTTCTATTCGGGCGACGGGGAGGATCCAAAGGCCGGGGAGCGCTTCGGCGACCCCGCCGGCCCCGCCCCGGAACTGGTCTTCAGAGGCGACCGGGAACTCCCGCCGGGGAAACACGTCTTCTGGCTTTCCGTGAGGCTGAAGCCCGACGCCGACCTGGGGCACCGGGTGGACGCGGTCTGCACCGCCGTGGAGACCACGGCGGGAACGGTGAAACCCGGGGACGAGACTCCCGAGGTCAGCAAGCGCATCGGGGTGGCTCTGCGCAAACACATGGAGGAAGGGGTGCATACCTACCGCATCCCCGCTCTGGCCACCACTCCCAGGGGCACCCTGCTGTGCGTCTACGACATGCGGAGACGGAAGTCGCGCGATCTGCAGGAGGACATCGATGTCGGGCTGAGCCGCAGCACCGACGGCGGCCGGACCTGGGGAACCCAGCGGGTGATCATGGACATGGGGGAATGGGGCGGGCTTCCCCAGGAGGAAAACGGCATCGGCGACCCGGGCATCCTGGTCGATCCCAAGACCGGAGAGATCTTCGTCTGGGCCGTGTGGATGTGGGGCAAGCTGGGCAAGCACCAGTGGGTGGAGGACGGCTCCGAGCCCGGATTCGACATCGCCAGGAGCGCCCAGGTCATGAGGGTCCGCTCCAGGGACGACGGCTTGAGCTGGACCGAGCCCAGAAACCTCACCCGCAAGCTGAAGCAACCGGAATGGTGGCTCTTCGCCCCGGCGCCCAACCAGGGAATCGCTCTATCCGACGGCACCCTGGTGATGCCGACACAGGGGCGCGACCGGACGGGGTATCCGTTCGCCAACATCACCTACAGCCGCGACCACGGCGCCACCTGGACCGTGAGCAACCACGCCTTCAGCGGCGGCAATGAATCCCAGGCGGTCCAACTCGCCGACGGGTCCATCATGCTGAACATGCGCAACGACCGCAAGGAACCCTACCGGGCCGTCTACGTGACCCGGGACCTGGGGCAGACCTGGGAGCCGCATCCCACCAACCGCAAGGCCCTGGTGGAACCCAACTGCAACGGCAGCCTCTACCGATTCGACTACCGCGAGGAGGGAGAGACGAAGATGCTGCTGCTGTTTGCCAATCCCAACTCGAAAGAAGGGCGGCACCACCACACCCTCAAGCTCAGCTTCGACCAGGGCATGACCTGGCCGGAGGAACACCAGATCCTGCTGGACGAAGGCCGCGGCCGGGGCTACCCCAGCATCAGCCGGGTGGACGACCGGCACATCGGAATCGTCTACGAGGGAAGCCAGGCAGACCTGGTCTTCGAGAAATTCTCGCTTGAGGAACTGCTGAAGCGGTGACGGCGCGGGGAGCGCACCTGTCCTTCTGAGGGCAGGTGCGCTATGTCAGGGCTTGCCGGCGACCACCCGGTTTTCCAGGACCCCGACTCCATCGATTTCCACCGTGACCACGTCTCCGGGCTGCATTCCCTTGGTGGTTCCGGGAGTTCCGGTAAAGATCAGGTCTCCGGGCTCCAGGGTCACGTACCTGCTGATAAAGCTGACGGTTTCGCGTATCCCGTGAATCATGTCGGAGATGCGGGCTTGCTGGCGCACTTCCCCGTTCAGCTTGAGGACCATCTTGAGCGGGCGAAAGTCCACACCCGAGAGGATGTAGGGACCGGTCGGGCTGAAGGTGTCGGCCCCCTTGGCCCGCCACCACTGCACGTCCCCCCTCTGCCAGGTCCGGGCGCTGATGTCGTTGCCGCAGGTAATCCCCAGCACATGGTCGAGAGCAGCCTCCTTGGAGACGTTCCGGGCCCGCTTGCCGATGACGACCACCACCTCGGCTTCGTAGTGCACCGGATCCGTGTCTGAAGGCTGGACGATCTCACCGCCTTGACGCAGCAGGGAGGAAGGCAGCTTGATGAACGGTTGAGGATGGGGACTCGGCTCGGCATCCTCATCCAGGTGGGACTTGTAGTTGCCCGCCAGTGCCAGCACCTTGGAAGGATTCCTGCTGGGCACCAGGAGAGTGACGTCAGCCAGAGCGTGGGTGGTCTCGGTCTTTTCCCAGGTTCCGAACAGGTCGCCCTTGAGCTCTCGAACCCGGTCCCCCTCCAGGATACCGTAGGCTTCATGGTCGCCCAGGCTGAAGCGAAGATATCGAGTCCCTCCATCCTGTCGCGCCCCGGCCTGGCAGGACTGCGCCAGTCCCATCCCGGCCAGCAACAGGAATACCGCCATCCGCTGCCAAATCATACCGACCCCCGTTTATTCGCAGTTTACTTGAAAGGGTCGCCAGCATATCCCGACCCTTCGGACACTGTCAACGTGGGCGGGCTGTGCGGGACTAACCGGAGGGTTTCAAGGCGCGGTTGCTGCCCGTGGCGCTCTCGCCCCCGTCGGCAAAGAGGCAGGCGCCGGTGACGAAGGAAGCCTCGTCGGAAGCCAGGAACAGGGCGCAGGCGGCAATCTCCGCCGGCTCTGCGGGCCGCCCCAGCATGGTGGGCCGCCCGAATTCTTCCCGGAACTCCTCGAGGGTCTTGCCGGCCTCGGCGGCTCGCCGGCGGTGAAAGGGGGTCATGGTGGGTCCCGGGCACAGGGCATTGACCCGGATGCCGTCCTCGGCATGGTCCCGGGCCATGGCCCGCGTCAGCCCGGTGACGGCCGCCTTGGTGGTATCGTACTGAACCGAGTGGTAGCTGGCGATGAAGGCGCTGTTGGAGGCGACGTTGACAATGCTGCCCCCGCCGGAACGACGCAGCAGCGGGACGGCGGCCCGGGCGCAGAAGGCGTACCCCTTGACGTTGACGCCCCAGATGGCGTCCCAGCTTTCCTCGCCGGCGTCTTCCACGGTGTGGTAGAGGCGTATGGCGGCGTTGTTCACCAGAATGTCCAACCGCCCGAAGCGCTCGACCGTGCGGCTGATGAAGGCCTCGGCCTCGGCCTGGCGCTCCATCCGGGCTTCCACGAAGAGAACCTCGCCTCCATCGAACCGTATCCGGTCCGCGAGGTCGTTTCCACGGGCGGCATCCCGGTCGGCGAAAGCCACCCGCGCCCCTTCGGCCACGAACAGCCGCACCGTGGCTTCACCGATGCCGGAGGCCCCGCCGGTCACGGCCGCCACCTTGCCGTCCAGTCTTCCCATGGATTCTCACCTTGCCGACATCGGCGGGGCCACGCGAGCAGGCCCGCAACCAGGAGCGATCAGCTCGGCGCCTCCGCGGTGGGGAAATCCGCCGGCATGCAGATCTCGATCACTTCGAAATCGTCGGAGAA
>JAPOZE010000205.1 GCA_026706225.1 Acidobacteriota bacterium | reverse complement strand
CATTGCCTCGGCCGAAGGGAAAGGCCTCCAGGAACTCCTGGCCAATCCTCAAAGCCTGAAGATGCTTGCACGGGCAGTGGGAAAAGACGGGGTCTGGCCAGGGACGAGGACGCAGGCGTTCGAGAAGGCATGCCGTGTTCTGCTGGAAGAACACAATGAAGAACATCGCATAGCGAACCCGTGCCGCAATGGCGTTCCCGATCTGATGGACGCTGCCGGAAGGCTTTGTGCCGTACAACTGCTGACCGGCGCTGCCAGGTATTCGTTGTCCTGCGAGGACAGCGATCTTCGTTTCCTGGTACTTGACCAGATGCCGGGGCAGGATCGGGCGATACTTCGAAGCTGTTTGGCGAGCAAGCTGTTCGAAGCTTCAACCGAATGCCGGGTCGTTCCCATACACCGTGTGGTCGCGGAGTTTCTCGCAGCCAGGTACCTCGCCGCCCTTGTCAGGAACGGGCTGCCGATTGGGCGCATTCTTGCGCTGATCACCGGGCATGACGGCGTGACCGTCTCCGAATTGCGCGGTCTTGCCGCATGGCTCGCGGTGCACAGCAAGTCAGGCCGACGGGAGATCATCACGCGCGATCCTCTCGGAACCGTCCTCTACGGCGATGCAAAAGACTTCTCACCGGACGAAAAACGCCGGCTTCTGGACGGCCTCAAACGGGAAACCGCGGCAAATCCACTTTTGATTGCCACGGTCCGGTTGGACTCGCGGATCGGCGATCTGGTGTCCTTCGACATGGAAGTCCAGTTGCGGGAAATCCTGACCGATTCGTCGCGAGAGGACTCCTGGCAGTCCTTTGTCGAAATCTTGCTCCAAGCGCTCCGACACGGTGAGGCACTTCCAGGACTTGCCGGTCCGCTGATGACGCTAATGCGCGATGATACGTGCAGGCCGACAATCAGATTTGGCGCCATAAACGCATTCGTGCGGCACCTGCGGAATGACGTGGAGGCCTTCAAGGAGCTCAAGGCGCTGACGGCTGACGTCTATGCGGGCAAGGTTCAAGACCTCGACGACGCTCTGCTTGGTTACCTGCTTATCACGCTCTATCCCGCAACGATACCGGAAACGGAGATCATGCAGTATCTCCGGCTCCCGCGACGACCCAACCATTTTTCCGGTTACATTTTTTTTTGGACCGGATTTCTTTCCGATATTTCGACAACAGACCAACTCGTCGTCCTTCTTGACGAACTTTCCGAACGCTACGGTCTGCTGCTTTCGGAAGACACGGAACGCAGGCCACCTGCCTCTTTTCTCCGTCGGTTGCCCTTGGAACTCTTGGCCCGATTTCTGAGTTTGTCCGGGGATGAGGTGGACCTGGACCGGTTGTTCAGCTGGTTGGGATTGGCCGCGTATGCAGGCGGCTGGGAATACCGCCCGGACCTCGGCCCGGAGGAGTCTCGAAGTGTCCGGAAGTGGCTCGAAGACCGTCCCGGCGTGTGGAAGACCCTGCTGGCCATATGCATCAGGCAGTGTGCCGACCGATCCGAATATGACGAACCACGCGGGTTCGCCAACTGCATGCGCAAGGAAGAGCATGGCAGGCTCTTCGATGCCGCGCGACCGCCGGATTTCGGTCCCTGGTGCCTCGATCAGGCAATCGTCGCCGAGGACGCAGGCGCCTCCGAGTGGCTTCTGGGCAATGTTGCGGAATGCCTGCACAACGGCCGTTTCAGCGAAGGTCTTTCCCGCAAGGTCGTATCGAATCGACTCTCCCGAAATGCCGGTCTCCGGGATGCATTCGACACGAGAATGGCAGAACTCAAGGCTCTTGCTTCCGACGAGAACATTTCCAAACGCAGCGCGAATTCTCACACTCGGACCGAGCGTCCGGATTGGCACGACCATGTGAAACCGCACGAAGACGCACTGCGCGGAAACACGGCAAGACCTGAACTCCTGCATGAACTCGCAACAGCGTATTTCGGTGGATACGTCAACGTTCGAGGCGACTCGCCAAAAGACAGGCTGAATGCCCTCCTTGCCGGCGATGCAAGCCTGGTTGAGGCTGTCCTGTCAGGGTTTCGCGGGACCATCGAACGCGACGATCTGCCGTCCGACAGGCAGGTCATCCGCCTGGGAGCCTCGAATCGGACACACCACCTTGCGCTGCCATTCATGGCAGGTTTGGATGAAATCGCGGGGACTGCGCCGTTTGACGAGATCGGCATCGATGACAGGAAATTGCGGCTGGGCCTGGCCGTTCACTACACCGTGCCCATGTGGCCTTCCGCACGGCATCACGCGGATCGGCCACCGCGTTGGTATGTCTGGTTGCTGTCGACCCGTCCCGAAGATGTTACCGACGTGCTGGTGCGATCCGCCCTATCCAAACTGCGCAAAGGTGCGGAATCCCCTGGCGGCATCCATGAGCTGGCCCACTCCCCGGACCATGCACACGTTGCCCGGGTCGCTGCAATTTCCCTTCTTGAGCGATTTCCCGTGCGTTGCACGTCCGGTCAATTGTCGAGCCTGAACCATCTCCTGCTGGCAGCCAGGCGCCACTGCAACACCGAAACGCTTCTCAAATTGATCAACGGGAAGTGTGCGCATCGCCACATGAGCGTGGCGCAACGCATCCACTGGCTGGCAGCCGGCTTGTGCATCGCACCGGACCGTTACGTCGAACTCCTGGACTCCTATGCCACTGGCAGGGAACGCCGCGTTCGCTTCCTGGCGGATGCCGTGAGCAGGCAATTCACACTCTCTTCCGACTTGGCGTGCTGCCGGAGCGTACCGGCCTTGAAGCTTCTGGTCCGCCTCATCGGCGCTTCCATCAGGCCATATTCTCTTGGCGCCGATTCCGATGATGGTGTCATCATGACGCCCGAAATGCATGCCGCCGACCGGGTCCAGGACTTCATTAGGCAACTGGCGGCCATTTCAACGGAAGATGCTTCGCTCGCCCTTGAAGCACTGTCATCCAATGACGATCTGCATCCCTGGCATTCCCTTCTCACGGACGCCGCCTACAGACAAAAGGCAGTCCGCCGGGAAGCCGAATTTGCCTATGGCGATGTCACCCAGGTGCTTGGCACCCTGGATGGCGGTCTGCCTGCGAATGTGGCGGACCTGGCGGCGCTGACTCTCGAACACCTGAACGAGATGGCGCACGACATTCGCGACGGAAACACGTCCGGCTGGCGCCAATACTGGAATGTAGACCGGTACAACCGTCCGCAGAATCCTCGCCCGGAAGACTCTTGCCGTGATGCACTTTTGTCGGACTTGCGGATTCGCATGGCGCAACTTCGAATCGATGCCCAGCCGGAAGGCCGGTATGCCGATGAAAAGCGCGCGGACATTCGCGTTTCGTGTGGTCCATGCAATGTGCCCATCGAGATCAAAAGAAGCTGTCATCGCGATCTCTGGAGTGCGA
>JAPOZE010000252.1:2881-3404 GCA_026706225.1 Acidobacteriota bacterium | reverse complement strand
GACTCAAGCTGGAGGCGTTGCAGCCCACCGGGTCCTTCAAGATCCGGGGTGTGGGTCACGCCTGCCAGTCGGCCCTGTCGGAAGGGGCCCGGGCCCTGGTGGCCTCATCCGGGGGCAATGCCGGCAATGCCGTGGCCTACGCCGGCCGCCGGCTCGGCTTGCCGGTCACGGTTGTGGTTCCCGAGACGACCTCCAGACTCATGCAGGAGCGGCTCCGCGGCGAAGGGGCCTCCGTCATCCAGCAGGGCGCCGCCTGGGACGACTCCCATGCGCTGGCCCTGGATCTGGCGCGCCGTCAGGAGGCGGCATACATCCACCCCTTTGACGACCCCAGGATCTGGGCCGGCCACGCCAGTCTGGTGCGGGAAGTCAGGGAGGCCGGGGTGAAGCCGGACCTGGTGGTGCTGGCGGTTGGCGGCGGCGGGTTGCTGTGCGGAGTGCTGGAGGGAATGCACCAGGCCGGCTGGCAGGCGGTGCCGGTCTGCGCGGTGGAGAGCCGGGGGGGCGAATGGTTTTGCCGCGG
>JAPOZE010000252.1:0-2871 GCA_026706225.1 Acidobacteriota bacterium | reverse complement strand
CTGGTCACTCTTCCGGGCATCGATTCGCTGGCCACCTCCCTGGGAGCCCGCCGGGTCGCTTCCCGGGCGCTGGCCTGGACAGAATCTCATCGGGTCCTCCCCTGGGTGGTGTCGGACCGGGCCGCCGTGGGGGCGGTGCTGCGCTTCGCCGACGACCACCGGCTGCTGGTGGAGCCGGCCTGCGGGGCTGCCCTGGCGGGTGTCTACGACCGTGCGGAACCGCTGCTGGAAGCGGAGACCGTCCTGGTGGTGGTGTGCGGCGGGGCCGGAGTCACCCGGCAGCTCCTGGCGAAGTGGTCGAGCGAGTTGGGCCTGGATTGAGACAAGGAGGTTTCCATGCAGCGTCGCACTTTCCTGAAACAGTTTTCCGGGACCGGGCTGGCGACGGGTTCCCTGTTGCCGGGCGGCCTTGGGGCTGCCGGTCGCCGGCGGAGCATGCAGGATCTGGCCGAGATCGGCATGGTGGTGGCTCATGGCAGTCATGCCCAGGCCGTCTGGGCCGATACCATGAACCCGGCTCCCGGCGGGATGCGAACCAACGGCATGGTCATCACCAGGGTCTGGAGCTTCCGGCCCGATTTTGCCGCTCGCTTCGCGGAGCGCTTCCCGGGAGTCGAGACCGTCAAGGACCTCGAGGATATGGTCGGGACGGTGGACGGGGTCTACATCGACGCCATGCCTGCAGTCTCCCTCTACCACCTGCTGGCCCGTCCCTTTCTGCTGGCCGGAATGCCGACCTTCGTGAATCGTCCCTTTTCGACTTCCGTGGAGAAAGCCAGGCTGATTGTCGAGGCGGCTCGCCGGGGGCAGGCGCCGCTGATGAGCAGTTCCACCTGGGAGTTCGCCGAGAGCGTGGGGGACTTGCAGGACAAGGCCTCCCGGATGCCCCGCATCCTGGGCTACGCGGCTCACAATTCGATGAGCGACTACTACACCCACGGCGTCCACGGGATCTACTACATCGCCGCCGTGTTGCGTGAGGAACGGAAAAAGGGCCGGGGGAGGTGCCTGCAGGCCTCCTACCTGACGCCCGACTGGCGAACGCCGCCCGGGGCGCTGAGTTTCGTCCACGAGGACCGGGAGGGCGGGTTCTTCTATGGGCAGCTCCACCTGCAGTCGGACATGGACGGCCAGGCCTACATGAGGCTGTTCGGGGATCGTTCCGGAGATTTCGAGGGCAAGATTCCCGCCAGTCCCGGGTGGTTCCGATACAACACCTGGAATGCGATGCAACTGGTCATTCAGGAGATGATTCTGAAACGGACCCCGCCCGAGCAGGGCGATGACCTGCTGGAGAAAGCCACCATGTTCCTGATGGGTTTCAAGTCGGCCCTGGAGGGCCGGGGCGCTCCCGTGAGCCGCCGCGAAGTGGAGGGGTGGGAAGTCCCGCCTCCCTCGCTTTCTCTCAAGGTGGGTGGACATCCCTCCGACAGCGCCTTCCAGGAACCCTACACCGCGGACGAGCTCAAGAGCCTGGAGCGCTACCTTTCCTGAACGGGAATCGACTTGACAGTCAAATTCGACCCCCACCAGCGCACCCTGGCCTTGAGCGTGGGCGATCTCTGCGCCGAACCGGCCTGCTCCGGAAGCCTCAACCTGGTCCCCTTGAGGGATCTGCGGGGCGAACTGGGCAGGGAAGTCCATCGGGAGTACCAGTCCGCCCAGTCCCGCGCGTTTCCCGGGTACCGGACCGAGGTGCCTCTGGGTTGCGAGCTCGAAGTCGACGGATGCCGGGTGACGATTCAAGGCCGGCTGGACGGCGTCTATCGCGACCGGGGGGGCTGGGTGGTGGAGGAGGTCAAGTCGAGGCTGGGTCCGGTGGAAGCCGGGGAGGAATCGGCGGTGGTCCCGGCCCACCTGCTGCAGCTCAAGGTCTACCTCCATCTCTGGACGAAGACCCATGCAGCCGATGAAGTTCGCGGCCGGCTGGTGGTCATCAGTTGCAGCGACCGGAGCAGCCACTGCCTGGAGGTGGAGTCGGACGGGCAGGCCATGGACCGGTTTCTGGAAAACCGGATCCGGGAGATCCTGGCGCAGTTGCAGCGAAGCCTGCGGCGGGACGAGGGGGCCCGGAGCCTGCCGCCCTTGCGCTTTCCCTATCCCCGCATGCGGCAGGGTCAGGCGGAGCTGGCGGAATCCATCGAGGAGGCGCTCCGATCCGGCCGGCCCCTGCTGGTTTCCGCCCCCACGGGCATAGGAAAGACGGTGGCGGCGCTCTATGCCGCCTTGAGGTTCAGCCGCCGCCAGGGCCTGTCGGTGTTCTTTCTCACCTCCAAGACCACCCAGCAGCGCATTGTCGCCGACACGTTGAACTTGTGGGACGAGGCGCGGAGCGAGGAGGATGGATCGGGGCGTCCCTTCACCGGCCTGGTGCTGCGGTCCAAGGAAAAGATCTGCGCCAACGACGTGGTCTGCTGCCATCCCTCCCGCTGCGCCTATGCCCGGGATTTCTACGGCAAGCTGGAGAGCAGCGACTTGAGGAGGAGCCTGGCGGACTTCACCGTGATCACCCCCGACCTGGTTTACCAGAGGGCGGTGGAGAACGAAGTCTGCCCCTTCGAACTGTCGGTGGAGCTCTTGCCCGAAGCCGACTTGGTGCTGTGCGATTACAACTACCTCTATGATCCGCGGATCAGCCTCAAGCGCCGGTTTTCCGGGGACAGCCGTGCGGCGGTGGTGATCATCGACGAGGCCCACAATCTGCATGGGCGGGCTCGAGACTACTACTCTCCCCGGCTGGATCTGGGAAGGGTTCGCAGCCTCAAGAGGAAGATGCAGGCCCTTGCGGGCAAGGCGGATGCTTCTCAGGCCGCCATCGACTTCGGGTCGGAGGAGAGAGCGGAGAACGCCGGCGTCTTCTCCGCCGGCGTT
>JAPOZE010000606.1 GCA_026706225.1 Acidobacteriota bacterium | reverse complement strand
CGAAGATCAGCTTCTCCGCACCCGCCGCGACCGCTTCCTCCACCGCGTATTGGATCAGCGGTTTGTCGACGATGGGGAACATTTCCTTGGGCGTCGCCTTGGTCGCAGGCAGGAAACGGCTGCCACGGCCGGCGACCGGAAAAACGGCGGTGCGTACGATGGAACTCATCGGCGTGTCCTCCCTGACAGATCCGAGGGGGCATCATACCGGAGAATGGAGAAACTTCGCGCGGCCGTACTGGCCGGTCCGGCCCGGCCCGCCCGTCCGCCGATTCGGAAACCGGCGGCGGGGCGACTGGCGTCTCCTGGACAGCCGGCCAGTCGACCGCGCGGGCGATGCAGGACTTACCCGCTCTCTTCCTCCTCCGGAGTCGAAACCAGGATATTGCCATCGTTGGCTTCCAGAACGTGATTTCCGATTCCCCTGACACGCGTGAGCGCCTCGGGGGAAGGAAATTCGCCATTGGCTTCGCGGTCGGCCACGATCGCCGCCGCCAGTGCGGGGCCAACGCCGGTCAGTTCCATCGCCAGCGTCTCCGCGTTGGCCGTGTTTATATTCACCGGACCGGCCAGCACCAGACCCGGCGCCAGACTCACCAACAGCACGCAAGCAAATTTCTTGTAAAGACCTCTCATCAATCTCTCCTTTGTCAACGGTTTGTCAGGGACAAAGGAATCCTAGGGTCCCGGAAACCGGACGGCAGCTTCCCAATCCGGCGAGATTAACGACATATTGCGGGCTGGAGCCCGTCAAAAATGGCCCTAAGCCACCATTTCGGCAAATTGAAACACCTGCAACGGCCGAATGGACTCCCATGACTTGCAGCTCGGGCAGCGCCAGAGCAGTCGTTTCGTACCGTAGCCGCAATCGGTGCAGCGAAAGCGGGACCCCGACATGGCCAGGCGCCGCAGACCGCCGCAAATCCTGTGTATCGACGCCTGGCGTTTGTCCGGCGGCAGCGCCTTCAGGTGCTCGATATCGATCAACGGAGCGAGCGTGTCATTGTGCAGAAGAAATTCCTCGACGCAATCGCGCAGCAACGGCGCCTGTTCAAGACCGCTGACGATCGCCGCGTAGGCGATGTCGCGCTTTGCGGATCCATCCTTGCCGATCAGCCCTTCGAGGTAACGCTCGATCTCCCCGTCCCGCCCGGTTTCACGGCAGGCCGCCTCGAACAGCGGCAGGATTTCCGCCATCAGGCGACGATCCGCCGTGAGCAGTCGCTTGTACAGCGCAACCGCCCGCGAGTGCTCGCCCTCCTCGCTGGCGACCGCGGCGCGGATCAAGCCGCCCCGCAAGGTGCCGGACGCGGTTCGGCGGGCGTTCCTCAGATGCAGCCGCGCCGATGCCATATCGCCATCCAGACGCGCGCTTTCGGCGAGTTCGCAGTGGTAGTGAGCAACCTCCACCGACTTTTCGCCGATTCGCGAATCGAGCCTGCGCCGGGCTTCAATGGCCTTGTTCCAGTCGCGCTGCCGTTCGTAGATGTCCACCAGGCTACGCAGCGCCGACTCCGCCATCGTCGGGCTCGATCTCAGATCCGTGAAGAGTTTCTCGGCCCGATCGAACAGCCCGGCGCCAAGATAGTCGCTTGCCAGGGAAAACAGCGCCTGGTGACGCTGGGTCTCGTTCAGATTGGGCCGGGCCAGCAGGTTCTGATGCACCCGGATCGCGCGGTCCACCTCGCCCCTGCGGCGGAACAGGTGCCCGAGCGCGAAATGCGTTTCCAGGGTTTCATCGTCCACCCTCGCCATCTGGACGAACAGCTCCAGGGCCTCGTCCGTCTGCCGATTGAGGACAAGGTTCAAGCCGCGAAGGTAGTCCGCTCCGATCGAAGACTCCGACGGCTCATCGCGCCGGAAATCCGGCAGCCGAGCGAAAAGCCAGCCGACCGCCGCGGCGACGACCAGCAGTCCGGCCAACAGGAATGTCGATTCAGTCGGCATCTTGCAGCGGGAGGCTGCGCAGGCTGCTCACCTCCGCCTCCGCCAGCTTGAGCTTCCTGCGCAACCGCCGCCGCTCGCCGGCCATCCGGACGACAGCCACTCCCGCCGAGAGCAGCCCGGCCAGCCATCCGACCGCGAACGCGACGGCGAAAGCCAGAGGCGCCGAAACGTTCTCGAAGCGGGTAAAGGCGATGTCGACATCGAGCGTGCCCGGATTGTTCCAGGCGAACACGGCCGCGATCAGTACAACCAGGAGTAACGCTAAAAACAAGCCGATCTTGCGCACAGCGGCCGGTCCCCGATCGTCAGCCCGAAATTTGCGTCAGCACTGCGGTAAATGGCTCCTGGGCGGATACGGGTCAACTGCGCACAGGCAAATGGCGTCCTCCGTTGACGCGCTCCCGCAGATCCTTGCCCGGTTTGAAATGGGGTACGTACTTGCCCGCAAGGGCAACCGGTTCGCCGGTCTTCGGATTGCGGCCCGTCCGCGGTGGACGGTAGTGCAGGGAAAAGCTGCCGAATCCGCGAATCTCGATCCGCTGCCCGTCGGCGAGGGTTTCGCTCATCAGCTCCAGGAGGTGCTTGATCGCCAGTTCCACGTCTTTTGCGGGCAGATGTTTCTGCTTGCTGGCGACAGATTCGATCAACTCAGACTTTGTCATGGCCTTGCACCACCTCCTCCGGGTATCCCGGATACCCGGCGTAATATCAAGTTTCGGTTACCGGTCCGAGGTCATCTGCTCCTTGAGCAAATCGCCCAGAGTGGTACCGGCCGCGGGCTTGCCGGCCTCGGACTTGTAGTTGTAGATGGCCTGCGCCTCTTCGCTGGCCTCCTTCTGCTTGACGGAAAGCGTCACGCTTCGGTGCCTGCGGTCCACGCCGGTCAGCTTGGCCTCCACCTCCTCGCCCGGCTTGAGCGCCATTCTGGCATCGTCGACCCGGTCGCGTGATATCTCCGTTGCGCGAAGCCGGCCGATCACCCCCTCCGCCAGGGTGATCGTGGCGCCTCTCGCGTCCACCTCCTGGACGATGCCGCGCACGATGGACCCCGTGGCGTTTTCGGCAATGAACCGGGACAGCGGATCCTTGTCCAGTTGCTTCACGCCCAGCGAGATTCGCTCCCGTTCCGGGTCGATGGCAAGCACCGTCGTCTCCAGTTCCTCGCCCTTGCGGTAGTTGCGCACGGCGACATCGCCCGGCAGGTCCCACGAGAGATCGGACAGATGCACCAGGCCGTCTATGCCGCCGGGCAAACCGATGAAGACACCGAAATCGGTGATCGACTTGATTTGCCCCTCGACCCGGTCGCCCTTGCGGAAGTTCTGGCTGAACTCCACCCAGGGGTTGGGCTTGCACTGTTTCAGGCCCAGTGAAATGCGGCGCCGGTCCTCGTCGATGTCCAGCACCATGACTTCCACTTCGTCACCGATCTGGACCACCTTGTGGGGGCTGACGTTC
>JAPOZE010000519.1 GCA_026706225.1 Acidobacteriota bacterium | reverse complement strand
AGCTTGAACCCGCCCTGCCCGGTGACGCTGCCGTGACACTCGGTGCTGTTGCAGCCCCGCCTGGTCAGAATTCTGGCGATGTCGCGATCGAAACGAAGGGGAGCGCTCACGGCCGAATCCCGCACCTGCACGGCCGCCTGCAGAACCTGACCCGAGGACTGGACGGTCAGCAGCGTGCGGCCGTCGGATCGGGCGCTCACGCGGCCCCGGGCATCGATCGCAGCCAATGCTGGATGGGCAAGGGAGAATCGACTCTCCCCGGTCAGGTCCCGTTCCAGCCCGTCGGCATAGGTTCCGATGACCAGGAGCTGCTGGGCGGCGCCCTTGCCCTGGAGCCGCACTTCTTCGGGCAGGAGCCGGACGGAAAGCAGGCGGGCGGCGGCCGAAGACTCGGCGTCCGTCTTCAGCTCGGCGGACCCAAGAGGCACCGGCCAAGCCAACAACCCGATCAACAAGCCGATAGTGCAGAGATCGGACCGGGCGAGAGTTCTAGCGATCCGCCCCGGCCTCCTGTTCCCTGTCCTCATCCTGTCCATACGGTCCCTCAGTTGCCCGGGGAAACCACCTGGCTGACGGCTGGTCCGCCTCTCGAGGGGTGGAGCACCATCATCGGGATTAGGGCCACGGGTATCGATGGTCCCATCTGCCCCGCCCAGATGGGCCGAAAGGGATCCTCGCCGGTCATCTTGCGATAGCGGTTCAGCCGTCCGGGTTGAACCGGACGCAGATGGAACCGGAGCCACCGGGGCGCGGCCGTCGGGGGCGCGTCCGCACGCACTGCCAGCAGCAGGGTGATCACCTGGTCTTCCGGGGCAAAAACTTCCTTGCGACCCTGGTCCTGGGGCAGTCCCAGCTCCGGCCCCATATCGGCTCCCGGAAGCACCTCGACCCCCTCGGGGAGATTGTCCACCGTTACCGCCAGGTCTCCGGCAAACCCCTCCTCCCGGCTGACGATGACGTTCACCTTCTTGGCCTCGCCGGGATAGAGATTGACCCGGTCCAGCTCGATCATCCAGTCGAGCATTTCCCTGCCCAGAATGTTCAGCACCTCCGCCACCTCGACCTCGCCCACGTGGGGCACCTGGGGACGCACCATGAGCCGGTAGCGGAATCCGGCCCCGCCCTTGCGGCGGGTCACGTCCCGAACCCGGATCAGGTAGGATCCGCTCTCCGGGAAGCTGAAGACCATCTTGGATTCGGCCGTCTTCCAGAACCACATGTTCTGGGAGGCCTGCCGCTTGTAGATGTTGTTGACCAGCTCCCTGCCCGCCTGGTCGAAGACCTCGATGCGCGGATTGAAGTAGGGGTAGTGGCGGTCGGGGGTCTCGATCTCGAAAGCCAGGTCCCGCGGCTCCTCCAATTCGAAACGGAAGTGGTCCACGTCCGCGGGAACGCCGATGGTTCCCTCGATGATGGAGGGAACGGCCACCGGGAGAGCCCGCGGGGGGGCGTCGTTGGGTTCCCGCTCCCGAACGACCGCAGCCGGGTGGGCGGCGGCAAGTCCGGACGACCTCTCCTCTCCGCTCAGACCCATCAGGTCCCTGAGCTGCTTTTCCATTACGGCCAGTGAAGCCCGGCGGGCCGATCCTCCCGATCGAGCCTGCAGCCGGGACAGACGGTCCGGCTCCAGCCTGCGGTTGAAACCTCGCTCCTGCCATCGGTCCGCGGCCAGCTTGTCGAAGCCGTGGGCCCGGACCAGCGGAGGAAAGTCGGCGGGAGTGCCGATCTGAAGTTGGTAGGAGGCGCCCGGTTCCCCCTTGACTTCCAGGGTGTAGGAGCCGCCTTTTGCGAAACGGTGGATCAGCCTGGGCTTGTAGGCCGAGATGAATTTGTGGAGGACGGCGGTATTGGCGGCGCCCAGCTTGACCCGGCGCTCGGCATCGAACCAGCTCTCGGCGGGCCCCGAGAGTTCCAGAGTAAATCCCGCAGCCCTCCTCAGGTCCCCCCACAAGCGCTGCACGCCTTCCACCACCTCGAAGGCCAGCTCCTGATCCGGATGGGCCTCGAACCGGTAGAAGTCGGCCTGGCCCTCGTCGGCAATGCGGCCGCTGAGGGCCGAGGGAACGGCTATGGCCTGAGCTTGCGGCGCAGTCCCGTGCTCCTCGTCCGTCTCCTGAAGGGTGGGCATGGGAACCACCCAGAAGATCAACTCGTTGGAGACGCCCCTGGCCGAAACCAGCCTCAAGGCGTGGGGGCCCCGTTCGGCCCCCGGGTCGATCTCCACGGCCGCCACCACCCTTTGCCCCGGGATGTCCTTGACCTTCCGCCCCTCCTTCATCCTGGCCGACCCCGGCTCCACCCGTACCACCCGGCACTGGATGGCGTCGGTGTCCGCCCAGAGGGCGTGGGCTCCTTCCAGATTCCTCCCCAGGATCTCGATCTCCACGCTGCTCCCCGGCTGCCCGCCCAGAGGAAACATGTGAATGGCTTCAGGATCGGTCGGCTGAAGCTCGGCGGCGCCGGATCCGGCCTGCAGGACCCCCGACAACAGGAGGGTAAAACCCACACAACCGCAATATCCTGCAGCCTTTCGCCGGAAAGCCATGCCCTCGCCTCAATGGAACGCGAATCTGGCGGAAGTATACCGGAGAGAGCCCCTCTTCTCAATCTTCGAGGATCATCCGCGAAGGGCCGCGAACGGGGAAAAGAGGAATCCACGGAGGGACACGAAGGACGACGAAGACACACGAAGTAGAATTGACTGCCTTTGCCCACAAGCAGCGCCAATATTCACCGGCGATATCGAGACCCTGGCGTGACTTACTGCTCTTCGTGGGTAACCCGTCAAGTGGCCGTCGTTTCGTCAGCAAGAAGAGGGCTGAAGACCTTGTGATTTGGAACTCTCCGATTTGGGAGAAGATCCCAACAGATATCGGAGCCTTTTGCAAAATTCGTCGTGCAGCGCTGGGGATGCAGCGCTGGGGACGTTGTTGAATTACTGGAATAACTTCGATCTGCCGATCCTGAATTGCTTAGATTCAATCTCGTCTCCTACGCGCTCTTTACAAGTTATTCCAGTAATTCAACAACGTCCCCTATCTGCCGAATGTTGCAAAAGGCTCAGAGAACTATCCTTTTCCGAAGACTCACACGGAAATCCCCTCCACAATTTATTTTGGGTGACACTCTTTCGTCGGCGGTCATTGCCGCTGGGTAGTCCTGGGGCTGGCGTGGCCGGCCAGGTCCCGGACGTCCTCAAGGAGTACGTCCCGGGAGAGCAGGTCGGTGAAGATCAGGACTCGGAAGTTGTGAGGGCCGAAGATCCGGCGGATGCCCGGAGGCTCACACCGGACTCCGCTCAGCGGCCGCCGGCTATCTGCAGAGGGTGGTGGAGCCGGTAGTGCCAGGCCAGCACGTCCCGGCCGAAGTCGCCGTCGAAGTCTCTCCAGACGGAGTGGCTGTGGTTGTTGTTGT
>JAPOZE010000530.1 GCA_026706225.1 Acidobacteriota bacterium | reverse complement strand
CGGAAAAATACGTGCCTGTTATCGAATCGGATCCGATGGAGACTTCCCGGACCGCTCCTTCGGCGACCATGGCCCGGAAATCGCTGTAGGAAAGCGTATGAACCTGGCCCTGGAGGTAACTCTGAATTGCGAGAAGGAGAAGAACGGTAAGTATCGCGTACGCGATCGACAGCTGCGTCCGGCGATCCAGTCTCACTGGAAAATCGTCCTAAGAAGTTGAAGAAACAAAAGTTACGTGCATCTTTGGAAGATAACCTTGTCCCATATCGGGGTCAAGAAGACCAGCCGCAATCGGAGTTGAAGCGGAACCCGGGAAATCTCTGCTACGCCAGAAGACCCGGGGTCTCGAGGCTCTGCTTCAGACGACCGAGGAAACGGGCACAGGCGGCACCGTCGAGGGCGCGGTGATCGGCTGCCAGCGTCACCGACATCTGGGGCCGCACCGCCATTCCGTGGTTCTCGATTGCCACCACCCTGTCCTCCAGGCTGCCGACGGCCAGTATGGCGACTTGAGGGGGATTGATGATGGCCGTGAACCGGGAAACTCCGAGCATTCCCAGGTTTGAAATGGTGAATGTTCCCCCGGTCATGTCGTCCGGCTGCAGGCGGCCGTTCCTGGCCGCATCCACGAGCCGCCTGGACTCGGATGCAATCTGCTCCAGTGAAAGGCCGGGGACGTTGCGGATTACCGGAACCATCAGCCCCCGAGGGGTGTCGGCGGCGATCCCGATGTTGATCCCGCCAAGCTGTGTCAGGGTGGTTCCGTTCAGCACGCTGTTGAATCGGGGCTGTTCTTCCAGAACTTTCCCAACCGCCCGTACGATCAGGTCGTTGTAGGAGATCTTTTTCCCCTCGATGGCATACCCCTGCCGGAACTGCTGGAGCCAGACCCCGGAAATTTCCATTCCGATATGGATGTGGGGAATCTGCTGATAGCTGGCCGTAAGGCGTTCGGCGGCAACCTGCTGGGCACGAGTCAACTCGACGGGCCCCGACGCGGGGGCGGCGACCGGCGCGGCCGCAACTGTCCGTACTTCGGGAGCCCCGACAGCCTGCGGAACCGCTGAGCCCGCGTGAGCCTTCAGGTCGGAACTGACGATCCGCCCCCCGGGTCCCGTGCCCGCAATGGCTGTCAGGTCAAGGCCGAGGGCGGCCGCCATCTTGCGGGCCTTGGGGGATGCCCGATGAGGCCGCCCCGGGACCGCGGGCTGGAGCGGTTCAGGTTCAGGTGCCGGAGAAACGGATTTGACCTGGGCTGGTGGTTCAGACGGCAAGGTGGCCGGTTCCGAGGACTGGCCTGGCTCCGGTTCCGCTTTCCCTGCCTTTGCAGCGAGCTGAGACTCGAAATCGCCGATTTCTTCCTCCGCCCCGGCTATGATGCCGATCGGAGTCGTGACTGCCACTTCTTCACCTTCCGGTACCAGGATCCTGCGCAGGACGCCGGATGCCTGGGCTTCCACTTCCATCGTAACCTTGTCGGTGACGACCTCGAGAATCGGTTCTCCACGCGTTACTGTTCCCCCTTCGGATACCAGCCACGCTCCTATCGTCCCGGTCTCCATGGTCAGGCCCAGTTTGGGCATGACGACTTCCGTAGCCATCGAATCTCTCTTGTCTTTCGCCTGTCTGAATGAAGGGGTTGTGTGCCTGGGGAACGGCCCGCGGCTTCGGATGTTTTCGGCAGTCCGGCGCTTTGAGTGCCGGCCAGGACCTGACCCTACTCTGTGGCAGCCTGGTCCAGTGCTTTCAGAACCTCGCTGATCTTCACTGTCCCTATGTCTTTGGTCCGGACAACCGCGACTCGATCGTTTCCCGGATGGATCCAGCGCCCGGGATCTTCATCGAAGATGGCAACAGCCGGAACCTTGAGGAAAATCGACAGATGCAGCAGATCGGAATTGCAGGAAATCACTGCGCGACAACCTTCCAGAAGCGCGGCCACCTCGTACAGATCCTGCAGGTCAAGGGCGAGAATCCGGTTGCCGTAAATCGATCTAAAATAGTCGACCTGTTTTCTCTCCGCGAGGGTAAAGAACAGGATCGCCCTATTTCCCGCTTCCATCAGACCCCGGATGATATCCTCGACCTGACGCCTCGCCATCCCCTTCCCATCCCGGCGGGACAGGTCGATGCCGACGACATTGCCGGAAGCGAATTCCCCGAAGAAGTACCGACATCGCACCTCCCATGCTCGAGCCTCGGGTACCGACCAGCCTGCGTTTCCTCCCCTGTCCAGCCGAAGAAGGTCCGACAACACCTCGTAATGCCCTCCCTCGTAGGCATTCCTGTCATTGCATTCGATCTCGATATTGAACCAGCCTTCCGGCCCGGGGCGGCTGAATCCGACCCGCAGCCGGGCTCCGCTTCGGGCGCACACCATGCCCAGTCGAAAGCTGCAGTCCGACCCCAGGCATATTGCGAGATCGAACCTGCGACTTCGCAGGGACCGGGTGAGTCTGCTTGCGGGAGATTTCCAGAACGGACCGGCGTCCAGTTCGGCGGTGATAATGTCGTCAAAGTCAGGTATCTGCCTTGCCAGGGTTGCCAGGTGTTCCTGGCAAACGATGGAGATCTCAGCTTCCGGATAGGACTGGCGAATTCCCTTGTAGACCGGAATCCCGAGAAAAAAACCTCCCGGACGGTCACTGGGAACAACCAGAATCCGCTCCGCCTTCCGGAGTTCCGAGAAAACGTCACAAGTCTCTTTCTCGGGGCGAAACACCGATCCCCATTTGAGAAGCGCCTTGTCCCACAAGGATCCGTTTTCCCAAGCCTGATTCATCCTCTGGGGGACCTTTCAGTTTACCTGAGTGTTCGGGGAGGGGTTGGCCGGCCTCCTCCCTTCCACTTGTAGTGCCTGGATTGACCTGGAATGCGGTACCGCTTGAGGTGGGGGAGAATGTCCGTGGCGGGATTTCCAGGTTGGAGAAGCTGATGCTGGACCAATTAGAAGAAAACCTCGTGGGGGGTTAGAATATCCTGCCCCTCGGGGCCATGTCAAAGGTCGCCCTGCGGCCAGCGGCAATCGACTCCCCGCTTCCCCCGAAGAGTGGGGGGGATACTGTGTGTACAGGCACGACAATACCATGACCGTTCCCTCCAGGGACTTCACCGCAACTACTTTCGTCGTCCAAAATGATAAGGTTCTGTTGCTGTGGCACAACAAGATGAAAGCATGGCTCCCCCCTGGAGGTCACTTAGCTGAAAACGAGCTCCCCGAGGAGGCGGCGGTTCGGGAAGTCCTCGAGGAGACCGGACTCGAAGTCAAGCTTCTCGGAAACCGGAAGGTCGTTGGGAACGTGACCGTGCTGACTCAGCCCTCATGCATTCTTCTCGAAAATATCGAGGCGGGACACCAGCATATCGATCTCATCTACTTTGCCGAGGTCAGCGGCTCCGGAGAGGTGTTCCTCAACCGACGTGAGGCC
>JAPOZE010000081.1 GCA_026706225.1 Acidobacteriota bacterium | reverse complement strand
GATACCTGCACCAGTTGAAGGACCCGGAGGACATTGGCCGGCACGACCGGCACTACCGGTACTATCCGCTGTGGGAGGAAGGCGCGCCTACGGAAACCGGCCCCAAGGATGACCGCATCAGGCTGGACCGGGGCACGCCCGACCCGTCCGGCTCCCAGGGGTTTCGACTGGCCGAGGACCTGAGCGAGAAGCGTCTGCGGGCCACCTTGCAATTCAAGGCGGTGGGACTGGTCGCGGAGGAGTCCCTGGAGATCGCGCTCAACGGGAACCCCGTAGCGGACCCGCAGATCACCCGCCACTTCGACCAGGACGGACAGAACCGGTGGGAGGGCAAGGTGCTGCCCGCGCACTATCTGTACATCGTCGATCTGGATTCAGGGTCGTCGCAACCGCTGCTCACCCACGGAGACAACCGCCTCGAGGTCCGCCTCACGGGAAGCAACTCCCGGACCAAGGGGCAAGTGACTCTGGATGAGCTGGAGGTCTACGTCTACCGGAGGTCGAAATAGTCCGGAGCCGGCTGGGGAACAGGCTGATGAGTGCAGTGCGGCCGGTACTGTTGGGCTGGTTGACCCTCATGCTGCTGCCGGTCCAATCGGTGGCGAAGAATCCCTCTCTTGGCCATAGCGGCTTTTTCACAACCAGCGACGGGGTCCGGCTGCACTATCTCCAGGCCGGTCAGGGGCGCAGCATTGTTTTTGTCCCGGGCTGGACCATGCCTGGCTGGATCTGGGAACACCAGATCGCCCACTTTTCCCGACACTATCGCGTTGTCGCCTTCGATCCTCGCTCACACGGCGATTCGGAGCGGGTGACGGATGGGCACTACCCGAACCGGCTGGCTCGCGACATCCGGGAGTTGACCCAACACCTGGAGCTGCCCCGGACCGTGCTGGTCGGATGGTCGATGGGGGCCTTGCAGGTCTTGACCGCGGTGGAGCAGTTCGGGACCGACTGGCTCAGCGCGGTGGTCCTGGTCGATGAAGTGCTGGGATATCCCCCCAACGCCTGGATCGATTCCCGCCGCCGGGGGAAGGGAAGGCTGGAGCTGCAAGCCGATCGCAAAAGAGTGACCGATCGCTTCGTACGGGGCATGTACAAGCGGCCGCAACCGGAGGAATACCTTCAGAGAATCATGGCCGCCTCCCTTCGGACTCCGACCAACACGGCGGTCACCTTGGGCGCCAGTTTCTCGGCGGTGGGAGACTGGCGCAAGATACTGCCCGCCATCGACCGGCCTCTCCTCTTCGTGGTGACCGAGCCGCAGAGGAAACAGGCGGAAGGGGTCTCGGCCGACGTTCCTTCCGCCCGGGTGGAGGTCTTCGAGCGGGCCGGCCACGCCTTGTTCGTCGACCAGCCCGACCGCTTCAATCAACTGCTGGAAGACTTTCTGAACCAGGCCGGATTGGGTCCTTGAAAGGAACCCGAGGACTTCATTCAGCCGGGACGATGGGAAGAAGCAAGTGTGAGGGGTGCTCGGCGGAGTGATGGACGGTCTGCTGGGCTGGCCTGGTGGTTGCGCCGGTGCCGAACGCCTCTCCCGTATTGGGATTGCGGTCGAACTGGGGGAAGTGGCTGCTGGTCAGGTCCAGGCGGATGCGGTGTCCGGGCAGGAAGGCGTTGCTGGTGTCGACCATATCGATGGTCAGGGCATAGACCCGGTTCTCCTGTAGGGGCTCGGGGCGGTCGGCGCCGTTGCGGTAGCGGGCTCGCAAGATGCCCTCGGCGACATTGATGGCTCTGCCGTCGGGGTAGACGTCCACCAGCTTGGCCACGAAGTCGGTGTCGGGAGCGTCGGAAGCAGCATACAGCACCAGTTTGACGGGCCCGGTCACTTCCGCTTCCTCCTGCAGGATCTCGGAGGTGTAGACCAGCACGTCGCGGCGTTGCTCGATGGGGCGCTGATCCACGGGACCTGCCGGCGTGGGAGTGCCGCAGCAGTTGTTGCCGCCCAGGCTGGGCACGGGATTGTCGGGATCGTAGAGGTAGCGGTCGGCCGGGGAATCCGCGGGAGGAGTATTCCAGCCCAGTCGCCCGTTGCCCCTGGAGCTGTTGGCCCCGCCCTCGCTATGGAGGTAGAGCTTTCGGTACCGGGTCCCGGGCAGCGGGTACTCCTTTTCGAATCGCCATCGATTCCGGCCCATGACAAAGATCTTGACCGGTGTCTCCCGGTCCAGCCCGTCTCTTCCCTGCAGCCAGTAGTCGAACCAGCGGAGCTGCACGGCCATGACGTCCACCGGGGCTCCGGGGCCGAAGTCCAGGTCTCCCGTGGTTCGCGAGGGGCCGTGCCCCCAGGGCCCCACGATCATCCGGCTCTGCCGGCGGGCCACCTCCGATCCCCCTCTTTTCCTCATGCCCACGTAGCCGTCGACGGTGCCCTGGGTGAAGATATCGAACCAGCCGCCGAAGTTGTGCACCGGAATCGTGATCTTCTCGAACTGTTCGGTTGCGTTGAGCTGCTTCCAGTAGTCGTCGTAGTCGGGATGCCCGATCCACTGGTCGTAGAATTGCGCCTTCCGGCCCAACAGCCGCTGCATGTCCAGGAGGGGCAGGTGCCAGATCACCCGGTCGTAGGCGAGATTGTCCGAGCCGCTATCGCTCCAGTGCAGGCGAGGGTTCTGTCCGATGCGAGACTCCTGACGGACCGCGCCCCAGCCAAAGTTGAAGGACAGCCGCCAGCCGCCGTTGAGGGTCACGAAGTCGTGATAGGGGCTGGTGGAGGCCACGTCGGGGAAGATGGTGACCAGGTGCGGAGGGGCCTCCTTGGCGGCCTGCCACTGCACCAGCCCCAGGTAGGATTTGCCCAGCATGCCCACCTTGCCGTTGGACCAGGGCTGGCGGGCCGCCCACTCGATGGTGTCGTAACCGTCCTGGGCCTCGTGGCGAAACGGGTCCCAACGCCCTTCCGATTCATATCTCCCCCGGACGTCCTGAATCACGAAGACGTAGCCCCGCCTGGAGAAGAACTTGGGCTCCGGTCGAGCCTCGGCGCTGTAGGGCGTGCGGGCCACCAGCACCGGGTAGCGGCCCTCGGCCAGAGGGCGATAGACGTCCGCATAAAGTATGGTCCCGTCCCGCATGGGGACGGGGACCCGGTTCTCCAGGCGGATGTCGTTGCGGGGCGGATCGGAGACGGGGAAACGGGAATCCGATCCCAAAAGCGCCAGGGCCGGCCAGAAGCAGGCGCAAAGGATCACCCGGGACAGGAGGGATCTCGTCTGGGGCCTCTCAAGGAACTTCCTTGGCTTTACGTGTCGATCGAATAACTCTCCACTCACCACTCACCACTCTCCACTATTCAACCAGCCACGCCGCCTTCCCATGCAACGCGGCGGCTGATACAGGGCGAAACATGGGTGATTCATTCAGTACTCAATGGGCTTGCGCTCGAAGTGCCGGTGCAAGCGGTACTCGATGAAGCAGTCCACAT
>JAPOZE010000394.1 GCA_026706225.1 Acidobacteriota bacterium | reverse complement strand
CCCAACATCGTCTATGACACGGACCGCAAGCTCTACCGCTGCTGGTACAACCCCTTCATCGCAGATCCTCTGGTCATCAAAACCCCCCGAGACTCGAGGGACCTGAACCCGTTTGCCCCCGAAGATTCCCCGGAAAGGCAGGGAAAGGTGCCCTACCTTCCCTATGACCGGGAGTTCGGCCTCTGTTACGCCACCAGCGAGGACGGGCTGACATGGACCAAGCCCGAGTTGAACCTGGTGGAGTTTCAGGGCAGCAAGGCCAACAACCTGCTGCTGCGCGGGTCGCACGGCGGCGGCATCCTGATCGACCCTCTCGATCCGCAGCCGGAGCGGCGTTACAAGATGTTCGAAGGAGGCATGTGGATCAAGCAGTGGCGATCACGCCCGGCGGTGCGGTTTTCCGCGGACGGCCTGCGCTGGGGCGAGTCCTTCCCCGTCCCCGAGATCGAGGCCCATGCCGATACCCACAACAGCACTCGTTGGGTCCCCGAACTGAAGAAGTATGTCACCATGACCCGAATTCACCGCGGCAAGCCCTTTTTCCGCCATCCCGCCGGCCAGCGAGTGGTGGGCCGGACCGAGAGCTCCGATTTTATGCAATGGAGCAAGGCGGTGGAAGTCCTGCGCGGCGATCCCGAGAATCAAACCTACGCCATGCCCTTCTTTCGCTACAGGGATATCTATCTGGGCCTGCTCATGATTATTCGATTGAGTGAGGAGCGGGTCCATTGCGAGCTGGCCTGGAGCCCCGACAGCATCCGCTGGGAGCGGATCGACCCGGGAACACCCATCATCCCCAATGCCGCGGTGAAGGGCCGGTACGACTGGGGGTGCGTGTATGCCGCCGACGCGCCGGTGGTGATGAAGGATCGAATCCGCATCTACTACGCCGGTTCCAACGGACATCATCGCTATTGGCGGGATGGTTTTCTCTGCCTGGCCACCCTGCGGCCGGACGGGTGGGCGGGCTATGTGCCCGTCGACCCCAACCGGAAGGGAGTGGTGGTCACCAGCCCGCTGACCTGGCGCGGCCGCTTGCACCTGACCGCCGACGCTGCCGGCGGTTCGGTTCAGGTGACCGTCCTGGACGACCAGGGAGAGGTTCTGGCGGCGGCTCGGCCCCTGAGTGGAGAGGTGACGGACGGGGAAGTGATGGCCGGGACCCCCGGCTCCCTGGCCGATCTGGAGGGCCGGACGGTGGCGCTGAAGTTCGAGTTGGACCGGGCCAAACTCTACTCCTTCGCCTTCAAGGAATAGCGAGACTCAAAACAGGTTTAAAGTCATCGGTCCCAATCGATCTTGGTGGCAGGCTGCTGGTGGCCCTGCGGCCGCTGGACCAAGCGAACGTGGTCAGGGAACCAGTCGTGAGCTTCGAGTTGTTGACGAGTATAGGGATTGTCCTGCGGCAATAAACGATTCCACTCGCGAGTCAGACGCTTTTGTTCGCGCAGCAAGGCAGCAAGGTTTTGCATCCTTTCGGTCGTGCGATGGACGAAGGCGTCGATGGCATTTTTTCGGGCGAATGGCCAAGCCTCAGCGCAAAGCTGATCGCGTCGGCCCTTGAGTCCGGGATTATGGTGAAGCACGATGTCGACTTGCCCGCGAGCATTGTGCACGGTCCTCAGCCAGCCGGAAATAGGATAGGTTTCCCCGGGGTCGCAGTATTGGAGCTTCAGAAGATGTTCCATGATCCTGGAGTACTGGCTCCTCAAACTGCTTTCTTCTCCTCTGACCAAGGCTTCAATCTCCTCCGTAATATTTCCCCAATCGACCGCGTCGAAATCTCTCCGCCTCAAGGCATCGGCCTGTTGTCTGGCCCAAGTGTAGTAATCCCGATAGTAGAGATCCTTTTGCTCAGTGGACTGCTGAGTATCGGGAATTCCGGCCGCCGTTGCCATTGGTCTTTCTCCGGATTTTAGGAAGTAGCGCGTATTCGTAGTTATGCCTCCGTTTAATTCTGAAGTCAAGTCCGCCTGCGGGAAACGCGGAAACTGCAGGCGGGGAGACCTGCGCCATCTGAGAGTTCCGGAATCGCCGAGGTGGGCCGGCAGGCGAGAAAACGCAGCCTGCCCCGCAAATTACACGGAAGTAGGGGTAGTCTCATGCGACTACGAGCTGTATGAATCCCCTCGGATCCTCAGGGCGTTGGCGCCAACATGGAAATGGGGATTGGCGGAAACGAAAGGATCAGGAAGAGAATGGCCAGCAGGCCCAAGGCGAAGCGCCGAGGCCCGATGGGCAGGTGTTCGTGCATCGTCGGCGGATGGCGAAGCCGGGTCATCAGGTAAACGACCAGCAAGAGGAGAAGCCACGGCGGGTGGACCAGAACGGCGAAAACGGCGAAGGCTATGGCAACTGATCGGTAGAGCAGGTGACTCCTCAGAGGAAACAGGGCATAGACGATGTGTCCTCCGTCCAGTTGACCCATGGGCAGGAGGTTGAGAGCGGTGACGAACAGTCCGGCCCATCCCGCCGTGGCCACGGGATGAAGCTGGAGGCCGCTGCCTGCAGCCAGCGGTCCGTGGATCCATTCGATCAGGAAAGCAAAGAGAATCGAATGCCCCAGCAGGGTTTCTCCGGCAGGCATGGAATCCAGAGAAGCGACGGTGGACCCGGCGATGCCCAGCACGGCCAAGGGAAGGGCCAGAACCAGCCCCATGGCGGGTCCCATGACGGCGATGTCAAACAGGGCCTTGCGGTCGGGAATGCGTCCTCCCATCTTGATCACGGCTCCGAAGGTCCCGAAGGGAGGCAGCGGAACGGGAATGAAGTAGGGAAGGGAGGCCGGAACCCGGTAGTGGCGGGCCGTGAGGTAGTGGCCCATTTCGTGGAAGAGCAGGATCAGGACCAGGCTGGCGGAGTAGAGGACCCCTCCCGCAAGGCCGTATTCCAGAGCGCCCACCGCCGAGGTGGTCATCAGGGTCAGAACGAACAGGGTCGGGGGCAGCCACAATCGTTTCCTGGCCGGAGTGACGGAGGAGGGAACCGTTTCCGGAGGAGAGGGCAGGGGGTTGGCTGATGCATCCACCATGGGACGAAATGCGAAAGGGCAGTCGATTCGGGAACAGGGATTTTGGAGCTAGAGTCGGGTCAACAGGTCTCTCACCCGGGTTTCAATGAGATCGCGAATCTCTCTGAACTGCTCGGGTGGCATCGATTTGGGGTCGGGAATATCCCAGTCCTCCCGCTGCCTGGCGGCCAGCGCCGGACAGGAATCGCCGCAACCCATGGTCACCGCGGCAGCGAATTCGATTGGAGGAATTTCATCCAGGGACTGGGAGCGGTGGCGGCTGAGGTCATACCCCAACTCCGCCATGGATTGGACGGCCGCGGGGTTGACTCTGCCTGAGGGGCGCGACCCGGCGCTGTAGGGCTCGACCCTGCCCTGGCCGTGGATGCGGGCGAAGGCCTCGGCCATCTGGCTGCGGTTGGAGTT
>JAPOZE010000700.1 GCA_026706225.1 Acidobacteriota bacterium | reverse complement strand
TCGGTCCTGGTCAGGCTGAAGATCTCGAAGAGCGGCTCGATGGTGGCGCCGCCCAGCGAGAAACGCCGCGACACCCGCAGGTCCCAGGAAAAGAACTCGTTCTGCCGCCGCAGCGTGTTGCGCGCGAGGATCGAGCCGTCGGCGCAGATCCGGTCGACCGGCTGGGCGGCCCGCTCGCCCCGGTTGGCGCACTGCTCGGAGACAGGCGACGCGGAGAGGACCCGCACGACCTGGCTCACCTGCACCTCCGCCGGGAGGGTGGCCAGGACGTACCCGCTCACCTGGTGGCGACGGTCGCGATCCGACCAGCCGTATTCCGGCGCCAGGTCGGCTGCATGGGCGTAGCGAAGGACGAACGGATCCCGTTCGTTGTCGTCGTCGGAGCGATCGAAGGCCAGCGTGTAGTGGGTCTCGAAGGTGATGGGCCAGCCGCCCAGACCGCTGCGCCCGCGCAGCCCCGCGGTGAGCGCGTGATAGCGGGAGCGGGCGCTGCTCTCGGTGACGGTCAGCGTGTTGATGCCTCCGCCCCCCGGGTGGGTCCCGATCCCGAAGGGCGCCCCCAGGACCGCATCGTTGCGGTTGACGAAGCGGAAGAGGTTGTCGGTGCGCGCCTGGATGTACCCGATGCTGGCCGCAACCCCTCGCCCCAGGTCCTGGTCGAGGGCTGTGCTGAACGACCAGGTGCGCGGCAGCTCCAGGTCGCGGTCCGCCACCTGGATGTCCGGCAGAAACGGCGGCGAAGACGAGGCGTCGATCTGTTGGTCGACGGCGGGAACCGGACCGAGCCCGGGCGCGCTGCTGCTGCGGAAGAGGATCTGCTGGAAGGCGCCGTTGGTCGTCCGGTGCTGGGCAAAGACCAGCATGGGGATGCGGGCGACGTAGGACCCGGAGTTGGCGCGCAGCACGGTGCGGCCGTTGCCGGCCAAGTCCCAGGCCAGCCCGAGGCGGGGCTGCAGGTTGTCCAGGTCATTCGGAATGCGGCCGTCGGAAGGGAACAGCGGATCGTCCAGGTAGGGAGCGAAGAAAGCGTCGTCCGGCTCGACGAAGACATCCGGGTGCCAGGCGCCGTCCCAGCGCAGCCCGAGGTCCAGGGTCACCCGATCGTGGGGATGCCAGGTGTCCTGGACAAACAGGCCCAGCTCTTGCATCCCGAACTGCTGGCGCCCGAGCCGCTCCGAGGGGACGCCGGGCACGGTGGCCGACTGCAGGTAGAGCAGCACCGGCCCGGCGACGGCGGAGCCGGTCGGACAGACCCCGTGCAGTCCGGTGGATCCGTCCGAGCAAGTGACGTAGCGGTCGCCGTGGGTGACGAAGCCCATGAAGCCCTCGACCGAATCGAAGACGTAGCGGCTGTTGGCCATCCCGATGAACTGCTGCTCCACGCGGGTGCGGTTGTACTCCACCCCGGCCTTGACCAGGTGGGAGCCCGCGGCGAAGGAGAGGTTGTCCACCAACTGAAACCGCGTGTCGAACCCGGGATCGATCGGCAGGAAGAAGGGCAGCCCGATGCGGAAGCCGTCCTCGAAGTCCATGGCGATGTCGGGAAAGGGCCGTCCGCCCAGCTCGGCGAACTGGGGCGGACCGGGCAGGCGGGCTTCGGGGAGCAGCGGCCCCCGGTACCAGCGCGGCCGGTCCTCGCGGGCCGCTTGCAGGCGCAGCTCGTTGGAGAGGGCGTCGGTCAGCAGCGAGCGAAAACTGGCGTTGACCGCGTGCGAGCGGTCGCCCTCGATCCCGTTGGACGAGGCGCCCCAGGAATCGACGTCGAAGGTTCCGTTCACCTGCTCCGACCAGGTGTAGTTGTACTTGACAGAGGCCTGGTGGCGGCCGTCGAGGTTCAGGTCGAGCTTGGCCAGCAGCGAGCGCGCGTCGTCGGTGCGCCGGATGGGACCGAACTCGTCGTCGAACAGGCCCGGCCAGCGCTCTTGCAGAAAACGCTCCAGGCGCTGCAGGTTGGCCGGATTGTGGACGTGACGGGTCGCCTGCTTGGTCTCGGCGGCCGCCTGCTGGTCGTAGGCCAGGAAAAAGAACGTCCGGTCGCGCACCAGCGGGCCGCCGAGCGTGCCGCCCACCTGATTGCGGTGAAAGTCGGGCCGCCCGCCGCCGCGCGACTCCGGGAAGGGGGCGGCGATCTCATCCCACTGCCCGAAATAGTGGGCGGAGCCCGCAAGCAGGTTGGTGCCCGACTTGGTGATCACGTTGACGAAGCCGCCCGCCGAGCGGCCGAACTCGGCGGTGGCGCCCTGATTCACCACCACCAGCTCCTCGATGGCGTCCTGGTTGAAGGTGAAGGCCGGACGCTGGCCGCCGCGCTGTTCGCCGAAGAAGGGGTTGTTGAAGTCCGCCCCGTCGACGATGAAGTTGTTGAAGATGCCGCGCTGCCCGCTGATGTTGAGCTCGTCTCCGTCCGACCCCTGCGAGATCGATGTGCCGGGGGTAAGCAGCGTCAGCTTCACGAAGTTGCGGCCGTTGCTGGGAAGCCCATCGACCGCATCCTCCAGAACGCGCTGCGAACTGGTGACGTCGGCGGTGTCGAGCGTTGGTTCCAACTCGCTGACCACGGTGATGGTCTCGGTCGTCACGATCTTGAGCGCGACGTCCAGGTCGAGCGTTTCCCCGACGCGCAGCCTGGCGCCCTCGATGCGCTCGGTGCTGAAGCCCGCGGTGGCCGCTTTCACGGTCAGGTCGTAGGTCCCCGGCGGCAGCAGGGTGCGCGCGAACGTGCCGGACGAAGCAGTCTCCACGGTGGTCAGGAAATCGGTCTCCCGGTGCTGCAGGACAACCACCGCCCCCTCCATGGGATCGCCGAGCTGATCGCTCACGGCGCCGCGGATGGTGCCGGTGGTCGTCCCGGCCTGAGCCGCTGCCTCCAGGGTGGACCGATGCACGAACATTGCGGCCAGCAACGCTGCAGCGATGGTGAAGACGAGGCGACGGGGCACATGGAAGGAGTACGGGTTCGGCATGGCTCGAGGAAGCGCGCAGGATTGCGCTAACGCGGCCGCCTCCCTGCCGAGAGGGCGGAGACTGGAGCACGGCCGCTTGTTAGTATACTGAAGTGCAATGGGTCGCGATTCGTACATTCCGGGCCCGAGGGCGCGAGCAACCGGTCCACCCGCACCCAAGGCGTCCCGAAATGCAGCGGGGCCGAGTCGCGAGGAGCCCTCGGAGAGTTTCTTCAGGCGTTTCCGGACCGGGTCACGGTATGATGGCCGGCACCGGGTGTCAAGCGACACACGGAAGCGACTCGGCGCCCGGAACAATCATCCTGTCTCCCTGCGAAGGATCACGCTTCAAGGAGTTGTTACCGGCCGATGTTGGAAGGGCGCTATCTCGACCTGTTCCGGGACCTTTCCCGAGTCATCCCGGGGGAACGGCTGATCCGGGACGACCTGCGCACCCTGGCCTACGGGACGGACGCCAGCTTTTACCGCCTGATTCCCAAGCTGGTGG
>JAPOZE010000092.1 GCA_026706225.1 Acidobacteriota bacterium | reverse complement strand
GCGCTTGTCGGCCGACCGTGAGATTACCGCCATGCGATCTTCCGGAATCGGTCTCAGGAACTTACTGTGGCCGGTATTGGTCTTTTCGGCGGTGGTGGGTTCTCTGGCCCTGTTGAATTCCAACTTGTGGTCTCCCAGAGCCACTCACCGCTTGACTCTGATCAAGGATGAAATTGCGCTCAAGTCGCTCAACACCGCCGTCCGAAGAGGCGTTTTCGAGGAGCGTTTTCCCGGTCGAGTGGTTTACGTCATGGATACAGCCGCCGACCGGCGCTCCTGGAAGGGTATTTTTCTGGCTGAGGTAACCGAGGCCAATTGGCCCAAGACCACCTTTTCCCGCCAGGGAGGATTGCTCAACAATCTGGGCCGGCGTGAACTGCAGCTCAATCTTCAACAGGGCGCGACCTACGAGGTGGTGCCGGGAAAAGAAGGCACCGTGCGTGTCACTTCCTTTGAGGAAGCTACGGTTCCCCTCTTCAAGGCCATGGGTGCCCCGGCCGATGCGCCCAGGGACAAGACCATAACCGAGATGGATTCGCTCGAGCTCTATGGCAAGGTGATCTCCGAGGCCTCGACCGGCAGCGACATCCACCGCAGAAAGGCAGTCATTGAGTTCAATCGTCGACTGGCGCTTCCTCTGGCGGTCTTTGTGTTTTCCATTCTCGGGCTCCCATTGGGGGTTGTCACCAGGAGGAGCGGCAAGTCTTTCGGGTTCGTCATCAGCCTGATCATCTTCCTGGTCTATTTCATTCTTTTTTCCCAGGGTCTGGCTTTTGCCGAAAGTGGTCATCTCCCGGCCTTTCTGGGTCCCTGGTTGGCGAACCTGGTGTTCCTGATGTTGGGATTGTTTCTCTTGCTGACCTCGGAGAGACAGTTTTCCTGGGGGAGGCTGTTTCGTCCTCTGATCAACTCTCTCTGGAGCGTCGCCCGGAGCCTGCGCGAGAACGGTGTCGGTTCCGGCGCTGCCGTTCGAAGTCAAAGGAGTCCGCGGGGCGGCATCATGCACTTCCCTGCCGGATGGACTCTGGACAAGTACATCCTCAGCGGCTTCCTGAAATTTTTCCTTCTGGTCCTTTCCGCCTACGCTGTGCTCTTCTTACTGTTTACCTTCTTCGAACTGCTCAGCGACATCGTGGAGCAAGGCATTTCCGGTTGGACCGTGTTCGACTACTTCCTTTTCCTGATTCCCCACATCCTGGTGCAGATGATCCCGTTCAGCGTCCTGGTAGCCGCGCTGGTGAGCTTCAGCCTCCTGACGCGAACCTCGCAGATCGTGGCCATGAAATCCTCTGGAATCAGTCTTTACCGGCTATCTTCTCCAGTTTTGCTTGCCGCCCTCTTGCTCAGCGCCGGTTCCTTCATGTTGCAGGAATACGTCCTCCCATCCGCCACCCAGAAGCAGGACGATTTGAGGCGTGTCATCAAGGGGCGCAATCCTCAGACCAAACGCCCCACCCGCAAATGGATGATGGGCGAACGGAACCGCATCTTCCACTACAATTTTTTCGACGATGAGATCAATGTCTTCAATCGAATTTCCGTGTTTGACTTCAATCCGCAGACGCTTGCGGTGACCCGGATGGTCTTTGCCGAGAAAGCCTGGTGGGACCGGGATCGATCCGGATGGGTATTCGAGGAAGGCTGGGCTCAGGGTTTCAGCCATGACCGGCCCCGGCAGGCCCAGTTCCTGACTATCGATCGCGAACTGATCGGGTCCATCGGAGAGCGGCCCGACTACTTCAAGAAGGAAGTGCGTCAGTCGTCCAAGATGAGCTACCGGGAATTGGGGAGCTACATCGAGGATCTGAGTCGGAGCGGGTTCGACGTGGTGCGGCTGAGGGTCGCCTGGCACAGCAAGCTGTCCCTTCCGCTGGTGAGCCTGACCATGGCCATGATTGCCATTCCCTTCGCTTTTTCGACGGGGCGGAGAGGTTCGCTCTACGGCATCGGAATCAGCATCGTGGTCGGAATCAGCTACTGGGTCCTGCAGGGATTCTTCGAGCAGATCGGAAGCGCCGGCAAGCTGGAGCCGCTATTGGCCGCCTGGGCTCCCAACCTGGTCTTCGGGGCCGGAGGCGTCTACCTGCTCTTTAACGTTCGAACCTAGCCCGCCCGCCTCACGGGGATGCGTCCCGTTAGTCTTTCTTCGTGTGCCTTCGTCGTTCTTCGTGTCCCTTCGTGGATATCCTTTTGTCCTCCCTGTCCCTGCGAGGATTGACCACCGATGCGTTCTCGATTGCGGTGCAGTGCGGGCTTAGGTCCCCTCCGACCAGGAGGCGAGGTACTTCTCCTGCTCGGCGCTCAGATCGTCGATGCGGCAGCCCATGGATTGAAGCTTGAGCCGGGCGATTTCCCGATCGATTTCGGGAGGAACCGGAACCACGTCCTTGGGAAGGCTCCCGTAGTTGTGGGTCAGGTATTCCGCCGACAGCGCCTGGTTGGCGAAACTCATGTCCATGACCGAGGCCGGGTGGCCTTCGGCGCTGGAAAGGTTGATCAAGCGCCCCTCCCCCAGTAGAAAAATCTTTCGACCGTCCTTCAGATTGTACTGTTCCACGAAATCGCGGGCGGTTTCCCTGCTGCTGCTGAGCGATTCCAGGGCCGGGATATCGATCTCCACATTGAAGTGACCCGAGTTGCAGACCACGGCCCCGTCCTTCATCTTTTGGAAGTGGGATCCTGCGATGACCGTCTTGTTTCCGGTAACCGTGACGAAGATGTCGCCGATTTCCGCCGCCTCCAGCATGGGCATCACCTGAAAGCCGTCCATGACCGCTTCCAGGGCTCGGGTGGGATCGACCTCGGTCACGATCACCTGGGCCCCCAGTCCCCTGGCCCGGCTGGCCACGCCTCGGCCGCACCATCCATACCCGGCCACCACCACGTTGAGTCCCGCCAGCAGCAGGTTGGTGGCGCGAATAATCCCGTCCAGGGTGGACTGCCCGGTGCCGTAGCGATTGTCGAAGAGATGCTTGGTGTCGGCGTCGTTCACCGAGACGATGGGAAACTCCAGGACGCCGTCGGCGGCCATGCTGCGCAAGCGAATGACCCCCGTTGTGGTCTCCTCGGTCCCTCCGATGATCTCCTGCAGGAGCTCCCGGCGGTCCGAGTGAATGGTGGAGACCAGGTCGGCGCCGTCGTCCATGGTGATCCCGGGCCGTCGATCCAGGGCGGCGGTGATGTGGGAATAATAGGTCGGGTTGTCCTCGCCCTTGATGGCGTAGACCGATATCCGGTGGTCTTCGACCAGGGAGGCGGCCACGTCGTCCTGGGTGCTCAACGGGTTCGAGGCGCACAGGGTGACATCGGCTCCACCGTCCCGCAAGGCAATGACCAGGTTTGCGGTCTCGGTGGTGACGTGGAGGCAGGCCGAGATACGAATGCCCTTGGGCGGTTGCTGCTCGAGAAAGCGCCGGCGAATCTGCCGGACCACCGGCATGGATCGGCCGGCC
>JAPOZE010000514.1 GCA_026706225.1 Acidobacteriota bacterium | reverse complement strand
AGGCCAGGGTCTACCTCAAGGACTGGGAGGACTATGGCGGCATGAATGCCGCCTACCGGAACTATTTTCCTGAGAATCCGCCGACCCGGGCCACCATGGAGGTTCCCGATTCACCCGGAACCACCAGGATCGGCATGGCGTTCGTGGCCGCCAAGCCCGCGGCCGAATAATTTCGAAAAATTAAGCAAAAACGCCAACAAAATACCACGGCAAAATTTGACCTTTGCCCCCTGTAGATATAAAATGCAAGTGCGTTTAAAAGTATATTCCGAAGTTCTACCGAATACTTGCCGCGGCAAGTGGTTTGGGGGTTGCATGGCCTACCTGGCGGTTCTCATTGCAATGGTCGCTCACCTAATGGCTTTCCCACTCCGTGGGGAAGAACAGAGGGTCAGCTTCGAAGCGGACATCCAGCCCATTTTCGAGGCGCGTTGCATCGCCTGTCACCAGGGTGCATCCGCCCAGAGCGGGCTGGTCATGGAGACGGTCGAGGCGCTGCTGGCCGGCGGCGAAAAGGAAGGACCATCGATCATACCCGGCAACAGCGCCGAAAGTTCGCTTCTGCTCTATCTCAGGGGCGAGCGCCAGCCCCAGATGCCCATTGGCGGCGATCCGCTGCCGGCGGAGCAGATCGACCTGATCGCCCGCTGGGTCGACCAGCTTTCGACCGGCCCCGATGAGTCGAGCCCTGAGGCGACCGAGACGGCTGGCGCTGCCGCCTCCGCCCATCAATTCGAGACATCCGTCAAGCCTTTGCTGGAGCAGCACTGCTTTACCTGCCACTCCATCCAGAACCACCAGAGCGGATTGGTGCTGGAAACCCTGGCGTCCCTGTTGAAGGGAGGATCTCTTGGAGGTCCGGGAGTCGTTCCCGGGGATAGCGCTTCCAGTCCGCTCATCCAGCGGCTGCGCGGCGAAAAGGCTCCCCGGATGCCCCTGAACGGGCAACCCTTCTCGGAAGAGCAGGTCGAGTTGATTGCCCGCTGGATCGACGAGTTGGAAGTGGCCCCCGTTCAGGAAACGGCCGAAGCCGGAAAGCCTGCCTGGCCCTGGACCCCATTGGAAAAGCCGGCCGTTCCCCAGGTCAGTCGGAAAGCTTGGGTCAAGAACCCCATCGATGCCTTTGTGTTGGCCAAGTTGGAGGAAAAGGGCATGGAGCCGGCGCCTTCCGTTGGCAAGCGGCAGTTGCTCCGCAGGCTCTATTTCGATCTGATCGGATTGCCCCCCACTCCGGATGAGATGGAGGCCTTCCTTCAGGATGACTCCCCCGATGCCTACGGCAACGCCGTGGAAAAGCTGCTGGCCGACAGCCGCTACGGCGAGCGCTGGGCCCGGCACTGGATGGACGTGGTGCGTTACGGCGATTCGGTGGGAGGCGGTCTGGACTACCCCTTGGCCCACATGTGGCGCTACCGGGACTACATCATCCGGGCTTTCAACCAGGACAAGCCTTACGACCGCTTCATCAAGGAGCAGATAGCCGGGGACTCCTATAGGTTTTACGGGGCAGAGGGGCAAATCGCCACCGCCTTCATGAATTTGCAGGTGCAGGTGGAGGGGTCGGGCGATCAGCGGCGGGACTTCCTGACGGACGTGGTGAATACCACCGGGTCGGTGTTTCTGGGCGTCACCCTGGGATGCGCCCGCTGCCATGACCACAAGTACGATCCCATCACCCACAAGGACTACTACCGCATCGAGGCCTTTTTCGCCCCCATGCCCAAGCCACAGCCCCAGCCGGTGGCGTTCACCCAATACGAACTCCCCAGGCAGAATCCCGAAATCTGGGAGCGCAAGGCCAAGGAATGGGAGGATCGGCTCAAGAAACGCAAGGAGTGGGCGGACGGGCTGCGCAAACAGGTCAAGGAAATTACCGATCCGCATCGTATTCTCATGTCGCCGCTGGACCTCAAGGACTGGGTGGTAGCCGACTTGAGGCGGGTGCCCTTTTCCACCAGCGAACTGGTGCCCAAGGAGATCAGCAAGCAGTTCTCCCTGATCGGGCGACAGAATGCCCGCTTTGCCAACCCCAACGATCCCAACCGATACAAGGCCATGGCCTACGTGCCCTCGGAGCCGTTGGGAAGCGTCGGCTATGCGCCAACCACCTTCCTGCTCAAGGGAGGCGACCCCGCGCTCAAGCAGGAAGTGGTGGAGGCCGGGTTTGTGGTGGCGGCCAGCGGGGACCCCGAGCCGGTGGATCTGAAGGGCTGGAGCGGGAGCCGGCGCAAGAAGCTGGCCAGTTGGCTGGCGAGTCCGGAGAATCGTCTGACTCCTCGCGTCATGGTCAACCGGATCTGGCAACACCACTTCGGAAAAGGGTTGGTCAAGACACCCAGCGACATGGGCAAAAACGGCGGGGGCACGGTCCATCCGGAGTTGATCGACTGGCTGGCGGCCGAGTTCATCGAAAAGAGCTGGAGCATCAAGGACATGCACCGCCTGATGCTGCATTCCAACCTCTACCGCCAATCCCTGAACAATCCTCGCGCCACCGAATACGAATCCATCGACAGCGCCAACCGCTACCTGTGGCGGATGCCGCCCATTCGCCTGGAGGCCGAGGTCATTCGCGACAGCATCCTGGCGGTTAGCGGCGACCTGAACCTGCTGGCCGGCGGGCCCAGTTTCTTCCCCGACCTGGAAGACGACATGATGAAGCGCGCCCGGACCTGGTGGGAGCCCGATTCCCAGGAGGAGCGCAACCGCCGAAGCGTCTACATGCTGCAACAGCGGGTGCTGGTGTCGCCCTTGATCTCGGTTTTCGACGGGCCCAACATCAGCGAGAGCTGCGATGTCCGGGAGGTCACCACCGTAACGCCTCAGGTGTTCGCCCTGTTCAACAGCAAGTTTGCCCACCAGAAAAGCCATGCCATGGCGGAGCGGATCCAGCGGGAGGTGGGGACGGACCCGGGCCGACAGGTGGAGCGAGCCTTCCAGTTGGCCTTGCAGCGGCAGCCGACCGAAGAGGAAAAATTCCGGGGCCTGCAGTTCCTGGGGGTTCAATCGGATGTGCCGGGCACCGAGCTGAGTCTCACCCAGGCGTCCTATTCCCCGGAGGGCGCAGTGAGTCTGGCGTCCGAGGGCAAAAACGGCAGGTCTCTATCGGAGTTTTGCCTGGCCATGTTCAATCTCAACGAGTTTATTTTCCTGCAGTAGGCGAAGGAATTCATTCGCCGCCTGCGAAGGAGTGGGGCACTGATGCTGATCAAACCGCAATTCGATCAATGTGGGAACGTCGAGGTGCAGGATCCCAGGGCGGGGGAACTGGGGCGCAGGGACTTTCTGTTCCGCATGGGCCGGGGCATCGGGGGGACGGCCCTGTCCTACATGCTGGCCCGGGACGGCCTGCTGGCCAAGGGGACCTCTGCCGGCAACCCGCTGGCCCCCAAGGCACCCCATTTCGCGCCCAAGGCCAAGGCCTGCATCTTCCTCTTCATGGGCGGAGCTCCCAGCCA
>JAPOZE010000681.1 GCA_026706225.1 Acidobacteriota bacterium | reverse complement strand
GGTAGATGCCGGAGAGGTCGGTTGGCCAGGCCAGTTTCCCCGCATAGAACCACAAGGCACGGGACGCGATGAGCGCGCGCTCGGGCCACGAGTAGTCCACGTCGATCCTCTCCAAGTCGTAAGAATAGAGATCGCCCGCGGTGATGAGCAGCGCCACCAGCAAGAACGGCGCCAGGCGCTGCAAGTCTTTACCTGTGATGCGGTCCTCTTTCCACCACTGGACGATCAACAGCGCCACCGGCAGCGTCACCACGATGGATTTGCTCAACAGGCCTGCTACGAACAGCAGGAGTGCGAGGCCATAGCGCCAGGGTCGCGGTTGTTGCAGGAAGCGCAGCCAGACCAGCACGGCAGCGAGGTAAAAGAGGCCGGAAAGCACGTCCTTGCGCTCGATGATCCAGGCCACCGACTCCACGTGCAGCGGATGCACGGCGAACACGGCCGCCACCACCCAGGCCCCGGGCACGGCCAGGCGCAGCAGAAGACGCCACACCAGCAAGGTGTTCAGCAGGTGCAGCAGCACGTTGACCACGTGATAGCCGGCCGGCGCCAGTCCCCAGATCTTGTGTTCCAGCCAGAAGGTGGTATAGGTCAGCGGCCAGTAGTGAGCCTCCTGGTAAATGCGCGGGGGCCACGCCCAGATGTCGCCGAGACCCGACCACTCCGCGACCGCCCGGGACTGCATCCAGATGGAGTCGTCCCAGACAAAGCCACCCCAGAGCATGGCCGGCAGGTAGAAGACTCCTGCCAGCAGGCAAAGGACCAGGGTAGCCAACGCGTCCCGACGCGAGAACCGTTCGAACCACCGGGTCTCCTGGCCGGGAGCGGGCGAGGATTGGCTCTTTCCGGTTTCGGCTGCGCCGGGGGCACTCGCTCGAGGCGAGGAAGCGGCCCTCGAGGCCAATCGCTTGCGCTTGCTCGGTCGCGTTTTCTTCTTCTCTGCCATCGGCTACGGCCCTTCCCCGTCTGCAAATCGGATCCCGTAATTGTCCGGCGGAGTGGGTCCGTCCGGGTCTATTCGCCTCATGACCCGTTTGTGGAAACGGGTCACCACCACGGGCAGGTGGTCCAACCAGGCTCGGACCGGTGGTTCCTTCCGGTCGCGTCGCAAGATGCGAACGTCGCCGAATTGCTTTTCCAGGGAGTATCCGGGAACGGAAAAGCCGGGAGCCGCGGAAACGATGTGGCTCACCCGGGAAGAGACCGCCTCCAGGTTCCCTCTGAGACCCCTCCCCGATGACATGTCGTAGAAGGGTATGTCCCGGTGCAGGTAGTAGTAGGCCGGGAGATTGTAATAGCGACGGTCGACCTGCCAGACTCCGGTGACGCCGGGTGCGCGGGCAAGATAGCGATAGGCGGGGAAGATCGGGTCCCGGTTGCGGACGAAGTTCACAGCGCCGGTCTCCCTCGACCAGGCCCGGTACACCCGGTCCTGGTAGGGCAGGGCGTTCAGGATTCCCGCCAGCGACACGGCCGCAAACCCGGCGGCTGCAACTCCGGCAAGGCGGCTGCGCCCGTCCCCGAGCGCCGCCAGCCGCGCCGCCAGGTCGGCCCCAACCAGCAGCCACAGCGGAATGACGGCAAAGATGTAGCGGTACTCCTTGTGCGTTTGCAGCGAATGGACCAGAACCACCAGAGCGATCAGGCCCAGCAGCAGTCCGTAGCGCCGCGGGCGGCGCATTGCCGCTGCCACGCAAAGCAGGCTCAGCCCCAGACCCGCCGGAATGAGCCACAGGAGGAACTGGTAGGCCGGACTCTCGCCGGTGCGCAACGCACCGATGGTGAGGTGGTAGCGGATGATGGTGACGTAGGAGTGGAACAGTCCGCCATTCCAGGTGACGGCGTCGAAAACGCCGAAGGCGGCGGTGAAACCGGCCGCGGCCAGTGTGAGCTGAATCCTCTTCCCCGTGCGCAGAAACACGATCCCCAACAGCACCAGCGCAACCGGTGCGTACTGCAACCGTATGGCCGCCGTGAGGACGGCCAGAAAGGCCGCCGTCCAGACGGTCCGGGCATTGTCTAGCGAGGACCGCGTGCAGAGCGCCAGCAGCGCCACCAGCGGAGCCGCGGCTACGAACTCGGTCATGGGCTTGTGGGCGAAGCCGACCAGTTCGTACCAGAAGGCCCCCGCCAGCAAGGCGGCCCTCCCGGCGGTTTCGCCGAAGTGGCGTCGGCCAAAGAGGTACATGCCTGCCGGAATCGCCAGGGAGACGGCGCAGAACAGCAGCTTGACGCCGCCGACGTACCAGGAGGGCTCGCCGAGGCCCACGGCGTCGAACAGCAGAAGGCCGCCGGCGACTATTCCGGGCACCAGCCAGGAGCGGGCGCCGTAGAAGTGCTCCCAGTAGGTGACGCCGCTGCCGAAGACCAGGCGGTGCGCCGGCTCCAGGTACTGCACGATCTCGTCGGGGTGCAGCACGAAATCGCCGGAGAGAGCCACGGCGGCCCGGGCCGCAAAGGCCAGCGCCAGCACCAGCGGCAGGAATTTCCAGGGCCGGCCGGCGGCTTGCGGGTGCAGCAGGACGTCGAGCGTCGCCTGAATGCGTTGCAGGACGGGTTGCGCGGCGGCCCGCTGCGCTCGACGCCGGTCTTTCCTCACCTTATTTCGCTTGCTCATTTCCGTGAAGACCCGATGGCGGGCGTTTCCCAATGTCGGCGATAGACGCAGAGGTTTGCAAGCAGAAAATTGAGCAGGGCGCCGGCGACGACGCCCAACGGGAACGCGCGCACGCGACGCTCGGCGAAGACCTCGACATGGCCGGTCTCGATTTCTCCTGTTGCGCCATCGTCTATGGTCCTTCCTGGTCTACAAATCGGACCCCGAAATTGGCCGGCGGAGAGGGGCCGCCCGGGTCTATTCGCCCCATGATCCGTTTATCGAGATTGGTCACTATGACGGGGGCGTAGTCCATCCATGGCGGAACTGGAGATTCGTTCTCGTCTCGGCGCAAGATGCGCACTTGGCCGAATTCCTGCTCCAGGGAATATCCGGGGACAGAAAATCCGGGTTCTGCGGAAACGATGTGGCTAACCCAGGTAGAAACCGTTTCCAGGTTCCCCTTGAGACCCTTGCCCGTAAAGGCGTCGTAGAAGGGTATGTCCTTGTGCAGGTAGTAGTAGGCCGGGAGATTGAAATAGCGACGGTCGACCTGCCAGACCCCGCTGACGCCGGGTGCGCGGGCAAGATAGCGATACGCGGGAAAGATCGGGTCCTGGTTGCGGACGAAGCCCACCGCTCCGGTCTCCTTCGACCAGGCGCGGTACACCCGGTCCTGGTAGGGCAGCACATTCAGGATTCCCGCCACCGAAACGGCCGCGAACCCGGCGACTGCAAGTCCGGCAAGACGGTGCCGCCCGTCCCCGAACGCCGCCAGCCGCGCCGCCAGGTCGGCGCCGACCAGCAGCCAGAGCGGGACGACGGCAAAGATGAAACGGTACTCCTTGTGGGCTTGCAGGGAATGGACCAGCAGG
>JAPOZE010000415.1 GCA_026706225.1 Acidobacteriota bacterium | reverse complement strand
GCCCGCCGGCGTGGGCCGTATAGGTGAAGTTGAGCATGGCCGCCTCGGATCCCCGGTTGGTCAGGGCCAGCTCCGAGGTGAAGTGGGAGTTGTTCCTCCCACTCGAGTCCAGCACCACCGGGACGAAGGTCGTCATCACGTCCATCTCGATTGGACTGTCTCCCGGATTGAAACCGGCGCTGATGACCAGTTCCTGATTTGCGATAACTCCTGCGTTCGGCGGCCCTACGACAAGCTGGGCATAGCTGACTCTGCTCATGCCTGCCTCTTCATGTTCGACAAAGCCTCCATCATCGGGTGCATTCTCGACTGCCACGGCGGCCAGCTCTTTCATGACCTTCTTCACATCGTCGTTGAGCGCCACGAGGGCCTTGTTATCACGGTCCGGATTGCCTGCGTCAAAGAATACAAATATGAGATCCTCGTTTACACGGTTGTTGACCAGCACGACAAAGTAGGTGGACCCGTGTTTCCAGGGACCAGGATCCATCCTGAAGAGCTCCTTCAGGGCGTTAATGTCCACGGGCTCCCCACTCTCGAATTGCGCCGCCAACCATGCGATCGCCCCCTGGACGAAGGCTTTCAGGGTATCCCGGTCCACCACATCCCGGGCCGTAACCTCGGGCGCTTCCTGGGCCAAGGCTGGACCGACATGGGACAGCAGGCCCGCCACGACCAACACACATCCCAAAAGAACCACCCGAGTCATGGGTTTCATGGCAATCGCTCCTTGATCTTTGTTGAACCGCTACAGTTGGAGTCAGGCAGTGAGTGGCGTTTAATCTATACCATGCGGTAGATTCGTCAAGTAAATAAACCGCACGACGCCCTTAGTGGCTGGCAGGGGGAATTGGAGGCGATTTGGGATTCTTGCCGGGAGTCGGGAGCAACACTCGACGATCCAGTCCTATTCCCGAGCCGGGACGAAAGCCCCGTCGCCGCTGCGCCGGCCCGGGGTCCCGCCGTCGTTGACCACCCCGTAGGCCAGGAAGGGATTGTTGCCGGAGATCTGGCGGACCTGAACGTATCCCTGGGTGGTGCCTTGGGTGTACCTGCTCAGGATGCCGTTGATCTGATGCCAGCGCCCGGCCGCCAGCCTGATGCCTCTGGCGTCTTCGGGCCTGACATTGTCCATGGTGACGGTCCTGACCCGCACGCCGGTCTCCCCGTCGTAGATGTCGATCTCGAAGATGCTGGGGCTGTCGTCGACTTCTCCGGTGTTGACCAGGGCCAGGTTGCTGCGGTTCTCGCCGTTCTGCTGCAGGGCGTCGATCCAGGCGCTGCCCCTAAAGGCCGCCCCGTCGGGCACGGCGTTGTAGAAGACCCCGTACTGTCCGCCGCGGCCGTCCGAGGAACTGGTGCGGGCCCCGATCACGATCCCGTGCATGTCGCCGCTCTTCACGGTGGCGAACAGGGCTCCGGCCAGCCCTCCCCGCCTCGCGGGCACCCCTTCCACGCCCTTGCGGCGCATTTCGCTGTCGATGACGTCGGGGATGATTCGCTGCCGGCCGGGTTCCAGCCTCAGGCTGAAGCGGGCCGTGTCGTCCGGTGTGGCGAGTCCCTCGGCCACGAAGCTGAAGTCGAGGTTCTTGGCCTCCTGGGAGAAGTTGGTCACCGTCAGTTCGCTGGAGAACTCGTTGACCTCGACGATCACCGGCAGGGTGTGGCGCAGGCTGCCCTCCAGCGAACCGGCCGCGACCGGGAAGACGAAGGAGCCGTCGGAGTTGGTCTGGTCGTTGATGACGCCGTAGGCGTAGAAGGGCGCCTTCCCGTCGACCGGCTCCACCCGGACGTAGCCGTTGGCCACGCTCCCCAGCACCGGCGAAAACTGGTGAAACTCTCCGGGGCCAAGCTCCATGGTCCCCAGGTCCTTGACGGTGCCGTCGCCGGGATCGCCGGAAAACACGGTGGTTTTCAGGGTGATGGTTCCGTCGGCGCTGGTCCCCATGTTCTGGAGGGCCACGTTGGAGCGGTCCCGGGTGTTCTGGCGCAAGCCGCACAGGTAGACCGGTTCCTGGAATCCCCTGTCGCCGTCGATGCCGGGATAGGCCAGACCGGCCCGGCCCTCCGGCACCTCCGTGGCCGTTCGCACCAGCACGCCGATCTTCGAAGAAGAACCCGGGAGCCGGACCTCCAGCGTCCCGATGCGGTTTCCGGTTGGGGGAATGGATAGCCCCTGCCGGAGGAGATAGTCGAGGGCGTCGGGCAGGATCCTCTGCCGGCCGGGGGGGATCACGTCGGAGGCCAGGCCGTTTCCCCCTCCCCGGTGGGCCTGGTAGATGAATTCGAGTCGGGCCTCCTGAGCTCCCCGGTTGGTCAGGGTCAGCTCCGAGGTGAAGAAGGAATTCCTGAGCCCGGCTGCGCTTAGGACCACCGGGACGAACAACCGGGCGCCCGGAGCGGGAGCAGAGACTTCGAGCGGTCCTCCGTCGCCCGCCCTGACATTGTTGGTCTCGCTGCTCTCGGCCACCTGGTCCAGGTCGTCCACAATGGCGCCCAGGAAGTAGCGACCGGCGCTCACTCGGGGAGGCAGCGGGAACAGCCGGTTGCAGGTCTCCGATTCACCCGCCGGCAGGCCGGAGTCGAAGGAGCAGGCGGCAAACCAGGTGTCGTCGGTGGTGACGGCGTCGTCTACCGACAGATAGAATCCGATCCGGAAGGGACCGGCGTCCACCGGACCCGGATTGCTGACGGCGGCGTAAATCGAGACCGGACCACCGCTGTCGGCGATGGGAGGAGCCACCAGCGAAGTGGGGATCAGATCGGGGTGAGCTGCTGACGTCGGTTCAAAGACGGCAACCACCTGCCTGCTCGAGTCCATCTCGACCGCGCAGCGGTTCCCGGCTGGGGAATCGCACCCCTGCCAGCTCTGGAAGCGGAAGCCGGGATTGGGCTGGGCGGTCAGCGTCAGGCGGGTGCCGGTGGAATAGGGGAGTTCCCTGACGATCTTTTCGAGGGCGGCGTCCACCTGGATTCGAGGCTTGATGAGCTGGTTTCGGGGATCGAGAACGGGGACCCCGGTGCTCTTCAGGGCGGAAAGCAGGTCCGGAACCGAAGCGTTGGGGGCCTTCGACTTGAGCACCGCCCAGGCGCCGGCGACGTGAGGTGCGGAAAACGAGGTTCCATTGAAGCGACCGAAACCCTCGCCGGGCACCGAGGTGTTGATCCCCCCGCCGGGCGCCAGCAGGTCCAGCAAGGCAGAGCTGTTGGAGAAGACCGAGACCTCATCCGCAATCGTTTCGTCGGCGCCGGTGTCGGTGGAGCCCACGCTGACGACGCTGGAGATGCAGGACGGGAAGTTGATTCCGGTGGAGGAGCGGTTGTTCCCGGAAGCGGCAATGGGCGCGATGCCGAAGGCCCGCAAATTGTCCATGGCGGCCGTCACCGCGGGGAAAACGGTATCGCATTTTTCGGAAGAGAGACCACTGCCGAAGCTCATGTTGACGGCCGCGATGTCGTAGCCGCCGCTCA
>JAPOZE010000196.1 GCA_026706225.1 Acidobacteriota bacterium | reverse complement strand
CGGTTTATCGAAGACAACGCCCTCGAGGTGAAGAACCTGGATGTGTAGCCCGCATGCCCCACAGCAGTGGCGGCAAGGGTCCCGTTAGACCCGTTTGACGCCGTTTTGGCGTCACCTCCCAGCCGGACAAGATCAACTCGAGATCCTCATGGAAAGCTCAGTACCTCTCAATCAAGCGCAGGTGAACATAGAAGAGGAAATGAGGCGCTCCTACCTGGATTACTCCATGAGCGTGATCATTGGCCGTGCTCTGCCCGACGTTCGGGACGGGCTCAAGCCGGTCCATCGCCGGATCCTGCACGGCATGCGGGAGATGGGACTGACTCCCAACAAACCCTATCGCAAGTGCGCCAAGATCGTCGGGGAGGTGATGGGCAACTTTCACCCCCATGGCGATAACGCCATCTATGACGCCCAGGTGCGCATGGCGCAGGACTTTGCCATGCGATACCCCCTGGTGGACGGCCAGGGGAATTTCGGATCGGTGGACGGAGACCCTCCCGCGGCCATGCGCTACACCGAGGCCCGACTGGCCGGCATTGCCCGGGAGATGCTGGCCGACATCGAAATGGACACGGTGGATTTCGTCCCCAACTACGATGAGAGCCAGCTCGAACCCGCCTGCCTGCCTACCAGAATTCCGAACCTGCTTGTGAATGGTTCGGCCGGCATTGCGGTGGGGATGGCCACCAATATCCCCCCGCACAACCTGACCGAGGTCATCAACGCGGTGATCCGCCTGGTGGAGAAACCCGACGCCACGGTGGAGGACCTGGCGAAGATCGTGCCGGGCCCGGACTTCCCCACCGGGGGGGTGATCTACGGGAGGGAAGGAATCGCCAAGGCCTACGCCACGGGGCGGGGCTCGATCGTTATCCGGGCCAAGGCCGCCATCGAGACACAGGCCCGTGGCGATCGACACATGATCGTGATCACGGAAATCCCGTTTCAGGTCAATAAGGCCAAGCTGATCGAAAAGATTGCGGACCTGGTCCAGACCAAGAGAATCGATGGCATCTCGGACCTGCGCGACGAGTCGGACCGCGACGGCATGCGCATCGTGGTGGAGCTGCGACGGGGCGAGCAGCCGGAAGTCATCTTGAACAATCTCTACAAGCTAACGCCCATGCAGAGCAGCTTCGGCGTGATCATGCTGGCGATCGCCGACGGTCAACCGCGAGTCCTGAACCTGGTGGATGCCCTGCGGAGCTTCCTGAATCACCGCAGTGAGGTGATTCGGCGCCGCAGCCTCTACCTGTTGAAAAAGGCTGAAGAAAGGGCACACATCCTGGAGGGCCTCTTCAAGGCACTGGACCATATCGACCGGGTGATCCGGATCATCCGCCGGTCCAGGTCTCCCCAGGAAGCGCGGGATCGCCTGATGGCCGAATTCGCGCTCTCCGCCGTCCAGGCTCGCCACATTCTGGATATGCAGTTGCGGGCCCTCACCAGCCTGGAGCGAGAAAAGCTGGACCAGGAGTACCGGGAACTGTCCAGAAAAATCGCCGAGCTCCGGGAGATCCTTTCCAGCGACCCTGCCCTCAAGAAGCTGTTGGTGCAGGAACTCAAGGCGGTCCGCAAGCAATATGGGGACGAGCGCCGCACGGCCATCGTGGACGAGGCCGCCGAGATCACGCTTGAGGACCTGATCGCGGTCGAGGACGTGGTGGTCACCGTGACCCACACGGGGTATCTGAAACGAACCCCGATCAGCATCTATCGCATGCAGCACCGCGGCGGCAAGGGCCGTATCGGCATGCGCACCCGGGAGCAGGATTTTGTCGAGACCCTTTTTGTGGCTTCAACCCACAGCGCTCTGCTCATCTTCACCCACCAGCGGCAGATCTACTGGCCCAACGTCTACGCACTCCCGGATGTGGGCAGCAGCGGCAAGGGCAAGGCCATCGTCAACCTGGTCAACTTCTCCCCCGGCGAAAAAGTGGCCGCCATGCTGCCGGTCACCGAGTTTGCCGAGGACCAGTACGTGATGTTCGCCACTCGGCGGGGAACGGTCAAGAAGACCCGGCTGGACAAGTTCAGTCGCCCGATGGCCAGGGGAATCCATGCGATCTCCCTGGACGAGGGCGATGAATTGATCGGCGCCGAACTGACCTCGGGAGAGGATCAGATTTTCCTGGGAACCCACCGGGGCAAGTGCATCCGCTTCAGCGAGTCGGACGTCAGACACATGGGTCGGCCGGCACGCGGCGTCAGGGGCATCAAATTGGCCCGCAGCGATTACCTGGTCGGCATGACGGTGGGAGGGGATGAGGGCCTGATCCTGTCGGTCACCGAGAACGGCTACGGCAAGCGCACCCCGATCGGTGCCTATCGCCAACAGTCGCGAGGCGGCCAGGGCGTCATCAACATGAAGACCACCGATCGCAACGGGAAGGTGATGGCGATCATGAAGGTGAGCAAGAGCTCGGGAATCATCCTCATCACCACCCAGGGGAAACTGATCCGCCTGGAGGCCGGGGCCATCAGAGCCGTGGGCAGAAGCACCCAGGGGGTGAAGTTGATGGATCTCCTGGAGGGCGATCAGGTCTCGGCTGCCTGTCTGATCACCCACCAGTCGGAGCAACTGATGGACGGTCAATCCCCCGTGGTTCATTGACCCATCCGCCGGCAGCCCACATCCAACCGACAGTCAAGCGGTTTCCACCCGCTCTTTCTTCCGGTTCCACTTCAGATACTTCCTCCGCCGGAAGGATCGCACGCCCATGGCGGTGACCACGGTGCCGTAGTAGCCCAGCATGACGTCGCACTTCAGCGGCTCCCCGTGGCGGATGGCATTCTGCAGATTTTGGTGATGCAGCCGGATGTCCTCTCCCCCCGTCTTGCGGTAGACCTTGGACCAGGTCTCCTGAGCCCTCAACTCTCCCGGCAGAACCCGGTCTTCCAGGCTGACCGATTGAGGAGTGATCACGAATCCGTCCCGGGTGAAGCGAAGGGTAGCCTTGTGCCCGCGAATCACGTGGGCTACCTTGAAATTGTTGGCCATGGAGGAGATCAGGGCCACCGTGGGGCCTCCGGGGTAGTCGCAGAGCATGTTGAAGGTGTCCGGGATCTGGGCGACGCTTTGGGTGAACTGCCAGGTCCCGCCGCTGGCAACCACTCGATCCGGAAAAGTCAACCCGGCTGCCTTGATGATTCGGGTCACGCGGTGGATAAAGAGGTCGGTCGCGATTCCGCCCGAATAGTCCCAGTAGCGTCTCCACTGGAAGAATCGGCGCGGGTCCCAAGGGCGCTTGGGGGCCGGACCCTGCCAGGCTGCCCAGTCCAGATTGGTCCGCGGATTGGCGTCCGGGTCGATCTCGTAGGCCCAGAAGTCGTCGGTGTAGTTTCTGGAGTAGTCGATCTGGGCCATGACCAATTTGCCCAGGACGCCCTCCCGGATATAGCGGCCGGCGACCTCATAGGATTCGTCCGACATGCCCTGCACCCCTACCTGCAGTTTCAGCTTGGAGCGCC
>JAPOZE010000549.1:333-3475 GCA_026706225.1 Acidobacteriota bacterium | reverse complement strand
GGCGCGCCGGGCGGAGGGCGGCCGGCTGCCCCGGCTGAAGGAGGAGCTTCCAGAGGTCGACTGATTGGGGTTCGGGCACGATCAGGTCGTAGCCTCCCGAGGCGGTTCGCCGCACGCGCGCGCAGCGGACCGGCAGATTCCCGACCTGAATGAGGCGGTGTTCGAAAGGGGCCTCCGGCAGGGAGGCCCCTCGACACAGCGCTGCGATGACCTCGGCCGCCTTGGGGCCTTGCAGCGAGAGGATGGCCAGATCGGCCGAGCGGTCGATGACCTCGACCTGATCCGCAATAATGTACTTCCTCAAAAGGGCCAGGTCCTTCTCCACCAGGTCGGCGTCGACCACCAGCATCAGCGCCTCCTCCAGGCAGAGGACCCGCATGTCGGTGAGGATCCGACCCTGGGGAGTCAGCATGAGCGCGTAGCAGCCCTGACCCGGCGAGAGACTCCGGATGTCGTTGGTAACCATTCCGTGCAGGAAGCGCGATCGATCCCGGCCACGCAGCTCGACCACGCCCTGAACCGACAGATCGAGAAGGCCGGCCTCATGTCCCAGGGCGGCATACTCCTCATCCGGAGAGGTGAAGCGGTTGGGGACCTCCCGGCCCCGAAAATCCACGAAGTCCGCTCCCGAGTCCCGTTGGGTTTCAAACAGGGAAGATCGCTTCGGCATGAGCCTGATCTCCTGCGGGCTAACCGTCCAGCCTCTTTCTCAACAACTCATTCACCAGGCGGGGATTGGCCTGTCCCCGGGTGGCCTTCATGACTTGGCCCACAAAGAAACCGAAGGTGGCCTTCTTGCCGCCCATGTACTGCTCGAGGATTCCGGGATTGCCGGCAAGGACCTCTTCAATCACGGTCGTGATCGCATCGGGATCGGTGATCTGCTTCAGTCCCTTTTCCCGGATCACCTGCCTGGCCGGCTTCTTCTCCCGAAACATGGCCTCGAAGATGTCCTTGGCCATCTTGCCCGAGACCTCTTTGCTGTCGATGCATCCGATCAATTCGGCCAAACGGGCCGGGCCGATCGGAGAAGACTCGATGTCGAGATTGAACTCCTTGAGGTCGCGCAACAGGTCCCCCATGATCCAATTGGAAGCGGCCTTGGGATTGCGGGATCGGGCAGCGGTTTCTTCGAAGAAATCGGCCAGGGCGCGCGTGGTGGTCAACACGCCGGCGTCGTATGCGGGAATGGCGTACTCGGCCACGAACCGCTGTCTTTTTTCTTCGGGCAGCTCCGGCATGTCTGCGCGTATTTCACGCTGCCAATCGGCGTCCACCGCCAGGGGCGGCAAGTCGGGCTCGGGGAAATAGCGGTAGTCGTGAGCCTCTTCCTTGCTGCGCATGGGGAAGGTACGCTGCTCGGTGGTGCTCCACAGGCGGGTTTCCTGGGTGACGGTGCCCCCCTGCTGCAAGAGGCGGGTCTGGCGGGCGATCTCGTATTCGAGCGCCTTCTGCAGGAAGCGGAAGCTGTTCAGGTTTTTCAGCTCGGTCTTGGTGCCGAGAGTCTGTGAGCCGACCGGGCGAATCGATACGTTGGCGTCGCAACGGAGACTGCCTTCCTCCATGTTGCCGTCGCAGACCTGCAGGTATTCGAGAATGACCTTCAGGCGGGTCAGGTAGTCGTGGGCCTGGGGCGGAGAGTAGATCTCGGGTTCGCTGACGATTTCGATCAGCGGCGTGCCGCTCCGGTTCAGATCGATATAGCTGAAGCGATCGGAATCGGCAAATCCGTCATGAATGGATTTGCCGGCATCCTCTTCCAGGTGGACCCGCTTGATCCCCACCCGTTGGGAATGGCCGTTCTCCTCGAGGTCGAGGTGTCCGTATTCCGCCAGGGGCTTGTCGAATTGGGAGATCTGGTAGCCCTTGGGCAGATCGGGATAGAAATAATTCTTGCGTGCAAAAATCGAAAGGGAATTGATGCGGCAATTGAACGCCAGGGCTGCCTTGACGGCCATGACGACGGCCTCGCGATTCAGCACCGGCAGGGCTCCGGGAAGACCCAGGCAGACGGGACAGGTATTGGTATTGGGGGGAGCTCCGAACCGGGTCGCGCAGGAGCAGAAGATCTTGGTTCGGGTCAGCAGTTGGGCGTGAACCTCGAGGCCGATGACGGCTTCATAGGTCATGTGCCGCTAGTCTCCCTGCTTTCTGACCAGCAGGTCAGTATCGCCCGATTCACGGTTGATGAGAGCCTTGGCCTGAGGAAGCACCTCCAGCGCCTTGGCGAATTGGGGGTCGTTCTCCAGGGAAACCTTGTGAGCCTCGGCCTGACCCACCCGAGAGAGGAAGTATTCGTAACGCATCTGGAACTTGATGAAGTCCAGGTTGTCCTGAAAGTCGCTTTCCTTGTAGACCAGCTTCTGGCCGGTCAGATAATTCCGGAATTCCTTCAGAATTTCAGGCGTCGCCTGGAAATTCCGGTCCACGGTCGGATGTTCGGCGTTATAGGCGCGGATGAAGCTGAAGATCATTCCCCTGCTGGTGAGCAGCAACTGGAATTCATTGATCTTCTCGGTTTTTACCTGGAAATCCGGAGTAATGCCGCCTCCCCCGTAAACCTCACGCCCGCTGGCGGTCTTGAAGACTTTCCGCTTCTCGGGCTCCTTGTTTCTGGAGTAGTAGTAGTCGATATAGGATTGGTTGGCGTAGTCTCTCTGGATCAGCCGTCCGCTGGGCGTGTGCCACTTGGCGGTGGTGAGTGAAACGCCCGAGCCGTTGTCCAGGGGGTAGACCGTCTGAACCAGGCCCTTGCCGAAACTGACTTCGCCGACCAGCAGTCCGCGATCGTGGTCCTGAATGGCGCCGGCCACGATTTCGGAAGCGCTGGCGCTGCCGGTGTTGATGAGCACCACCAGGGGGAACAGAACGCCTCCGGATCCTCTGGGGGCTTCGTAGGACTGCTTGGCGCTAGGCGTGCGTCCGTCGGTAATCAAGACCTTCTGGCCCTTCTCCAGGAATTTGTCCGCCACCTGGATGGCTGCCTGCAGGTACCCTCCGGGGTTGGATCTCAGGTCGAAGATCAGACCCTGCAGGTCCGTTCCCAGTTCCTCGAGGCTCTCTTGAATTTCCCTGTTGGTGGTCTCGTTGAAGGTGCTGAGCTTGATGTAGCCGATGCCCGGGCGGAAGAAGAAGGCGAACG
>JAPOZE010000549.1:0-323 GCA_026706225.1 Acidobacteriota bacterium | reverse complement strand
AGCCGATGCGCGGGACGAAGGAGAAGGCGAACGGAACGCTGTGGTGGGGAATTTCATCGCGAACGATGGCCATGTCGAGCAACTTGGGGATTCCGGCCCGGTCTATGGAGATGTTGACCACCGTTCCCTTGGGGCCCCTCAGCCGTTCCACCACAGCCTGAATATCCAGTCCCTCGGTGGGATTCCCTTCGATTTTGGCAATGACGTCTCCGGAGCGAATGCCCAGGCGGTATGCGGGCGTTCCCGGAATGGGCGTGATGACGGTGGGCTTGGCATTCCTCATGGAGATAATGATGCCCAGCCCATAGAAATTCCCCCGCTGG
>JAPOZE010000275.1 GCA_026706225.1 Acidobacteriota bacterium | reverse complement strand
AGACTCCGGGGCGGCCCCTGGTTGAACGGGACCTGCCCAGGCCCCGGATCGGGCCGAGTCAGGTGCTCCTCCGGGTCCGTGCCTGCGCGGTCTGCCGCACCGATCTCCACATCCTGGACGGCGAGCTGCCGGAGGCCAGGCTCCCGCTGGTTCCCGGACATCAGATCGTGGGGACGGTGGCCGGTCGCGGTCCAGGGGTCAGCCGGCTGAGCCTGGGAGACCGGGTGGGGGTTCCCTGGTTGGGCTGGACCTGCAACCGCTGCGGCTACTGCCGGTCCTCCAGAGAGAACCTGTGCGATCGGGCCCGGTTCACGGGGTACCATCGGGACGGAGGCTACGCCCAATACGCGGCGGCTGACGAGCGCTACTGTTTTCCCATTCCCCCAAACTATTCCGATGTTCAGGCGGCTCCTCTCCTGTGCGCGGGGCTGATCGGCTTCCGGTCACTGAGGATGACCGGCCAGGCCCGGCGCGTGGGCTTTTATGGGTTCGGATCCGCGGCCCGTCTATTGGTTCGGGCGGCACTCCACCAAGGCCGGCAGGTCTATGCCTTCACCCGGGCCGGAGACAGGGCCGGCCAAGAGTTCGCTCTTCGCTCCGGGGCGGCCTGGGCGGGTGATTCGGGTGAGGAGCCTCCTGTGCCTCTGGATGCCGCCATCATCTTCGCCCCCGTCGGCGAGTTGGTTCCAGCCGCCCTGAGGGCGGTGGCCAAGGGGGGCTCGGTAATCTGTGCCGGTATCCACATGAGCGATATTCCGGCCTTTCCCTATTCGATCCTTTGGGGAGAGCGTGCGGTGCGCTCGGTCGCCAATCTCACCCGGCGCGATGGAGAGGAGTTTCTGCAACTGGCGAGCCGGATCACCATTGGAACTCTCGTCAATCCCTTTGCTCTGAGCGAGGCCAACCAGGCCCTGTCGGCGATGCGGTCGGGAGCGATTCAGGGTACGGCCGTTCTGGTGGTCGATTGACCTTGTCGCGAGCACCCCTGTTTCGCCCCGTATGAGCCGCCTCGTCGTATGGAACGGCGGCGCAACCAGGTGAAAAGTGAATAGTGGCCAGTGGTTAGTGGATAGTTGTTTAATCGACCCGTTCAGAAACTGAAACAAACCTGTTTCACTCTCGTATGATCCGCCCGCTAGGGACGAGGCACGGCTAACCACTAACCACTAGTCACTGATCACTTGTCTGGAGCCCCCCTGCCTCACCCTGAATGATCCGCGCGGCAGGGCGATGTCGGGGCCAATCACCTGCTGGGCGCAAGCCATTGGAAGCGGTATATATGTGTTATGATGGGGCTAACCGAGTTCGATGGTGGCAGGCCGGAGTGGATGGAAGATGCAGGGTTTGAAGCCATGAGCGTGGAGCTGACCCTACGCGAGACCAAGATTCGGCACCTGCAGCTGAAGGAGATGGTTTGCGTGGCCCCGGAAACAAGTCTGGGGGACACCATCTCAACCATGCAGCGACGGCGCAACGGTTGCGCCCTGGTGGCGGTGGACTCCAACCTCCTGGGAATATTTACCGAAAGAGACCTGATTCGCAAGGTGGTCGGACGCAGCCAGCCGGGTCTGGAACGGCCGATTCGTGACCTCATGACGCCGGAGCCGGCGGTCCTGAGTCCTGACGATTCTCTTCTGGATGCGGTTCGTTTAATGAACGAGGGCGGTTACCGCCATATTCCGCTGGTCGATTCGGCCAATCGCGTCTGTGATTGTCTGTCCGTGATCAATATCGTCGACTATCTTTTGGAGTGCTATCCCCAGGAGGTACTGGCCCTTCCTCCCAGGCCCGATCAGAATTTCAGCGAGCCGGACGGAGCCTGAAGAAGGAATCCCGCCGGTATCGGGGTCCTATTGGGAAGTTGAGCTTCAAGGAGCGAAAATCTCAGCCACCGTGCCTGTCACAACTACTGAAAAAGACCACAATCCGGACCGAGCCATCGTCGAGATCGAGAACGCAACCATCCGGTTTGCCGGAGACTCGGGCGACGGCATGCAGTTGACCGGAACCCAGTTCACCAACACCTCGGCGATCTTCGGGAACGACATCAGCACCCTCCCCGATTTTCCGGCCGAGATTCGCGCGCCCGCCGGGTCCCTGCCGGGCGTGAGCGGTTTCCAGATCAACTTCAGCAGTCGAGACATTCGGACTCCCGGCGATCAGCCCAACGTTCTGGTGGCCATGAACCCGGCGGCTCTCAGGGTGCACTTGTCGGATCTTGAGCCGGGGGGCATTGTCATCGCCAATTCCAATTCCTTTTTGCCCTTGAATCTGAAGAAGGCGGGCTATGGATCCAACCCCCTGGAGGACGGAAGCCTGTCGGGTTATCGCCTGATTGCGGTTCCTTTGAACGAGTTGAACGGCAAGGCGCTCCAGGAGTTGAATCTTCCCAGGAGGGATGCGGACCGGTGCAAGAACTTCTTTGCGCTCGGAATAACCTACTGGCTTTACGATCGTCCCCTGGAGCCGACGCTTTCCTGGATCGAAGCCAAGTTCAAGATGAGGCCCGAGATCCTGGCCGCAAACAGCCTGGCCTTGCGAAGCGGCTACAACTACGCCGACACCACCGAGCTCTTCACCACCCACTACCGGGTTCGCACCGCCAAGCTGGCTCCGGGCAAGTACCGCAACATTACCGGAAACGAGGCCACGGCTTTCGGCTTCATCGCGGCTTCTCAGAAGCTGGCACGCCCCCTGTTCTACGCCAGCTATCCCATCACCCCGGCCAGCGATATTCTGCACGAGCTGGCCCGCCACAAGAATTTCGGAATCAAGACTTTTCAGGCCGAAGACGAGATTGCGGCCGTGGGCGCCGCCATTGGCTCTTCCTTTGCGGGGCACTTGGGACTGACCGGAACCAGTGGGCCGGGAGTCGCCCTGAAATCGGAGGCGATCGGGCTGGCCGTCATGACGGAACTGCCGCTGGTCATCGCCAACATTCAACGCGGCGGTCCCAGCACCGGCCTGCCCACCAAGACCGAACAGGCGGATCTGCTGCAGGCCCTGTTCGGGCGGAACGGGGAGTGTCCCGTGGCCGTGGTGGCGCCAAGCACGCCGTCCGGCTGCTTCCGCATGGCTTTCGAGGCATTTCGCCTGGCCACCCAATTCATGACCCCGGTCTTCTTCCTCTCCGACGGCTACCTGGCCAACGGCTCGGAGCCGTGGAAGATTCCTTCGGTGGAGGACCTTCCCGACATTGAAGTCCATTTCCGGACCGACGCCGAGGGGTTTGAACCCTATCTGCGGGATGAGGAGACACTCTCCCGGCCCTGGGCCATTCCGGGCACCCCGGGGCTGGAGCACCGCATCGGCGGGTTGGAAAAGCAGAACATCACCGGGAACGTCAGTTACAACCCTGAAAACCACGACCGCATGGTGCGTCTGCGGGCAGAGAAAATTGCCCGGATAGCCGACTTCATCCCTCCGGTGGAAGTGTTCGGGAGTCCGGAAGGAAGGGTCCTGGTGGTTGGCTGGGGTTCGACCTACG
>JAPOZE010000163.1 GCA_026706225.1 Acidobacteriota bacterium | reverse complement strand
GTGTTTGCGGCTGAAATTGAGCTGGGCCGACTCCATCCACTGTGGCGTTCCGAACCCAGGGCCAGCGAAATTCCCCGTTTCCCTGCCATTCAGAGAGACCTCTCCATTGTGGTGGACGGCGATGTCAGCTATGGGGACATTGAATCGGCTATCCGGGACACTCAAATCGAGGAACTGCATTGGATATTCCCGTTCGACCTGTATCAGGGAGGTCGATTGCCGCACGGCAAGAAGGGAATGTCCATCAGGCTCGTTTACCAGAGGCTGGATAGAACGCTGGTGGAGGAAGATGCCAATCGATTCGACCAGGCGGTGCTGGCCAGCCTGAGAGACCGGTTCGGTGCACAGCTAAGGGGATGACGTTGGGAGACGGACTGGAAAAATTTGCTGACCTCGAGAGCCGGGTCTATCGGATGGTGGAGCTGTTCAAGGCCACCAAGGCTCGGAAGGAAGCCCTGGAAGCGGAAGTCCGGAAACTCGAATCGGAGATGGAGCAAGTTTCGTCGGAGAATGATCGGCTGAAGTCGGAAGTCTCGGAATTTGAGAAGGATCGGGAGCTGATCAAGGAGAAAGTCGAGCGGATGCTGGGCAGTTTGGACGGATGGTAAATTTGAACGGTCGACCTTTGGAGCGCGGACGATGCAAAGGGAAAACGAGGTCAGGCGGGTTGAGATCTGCGATCGGATTTACGCTGTTACCGGGGCCATTGACGGGGACTACCTCGAGCGGCTCTCGGCTTATGTCGACGGCAAAATGCGGGAAATCCAGGAGTCCAGTCGAACCGTCGATACCGTCAAGGTAGCCGTGATGGCGGCCCTGAATATCGCCGATGAGCTCTTTCAGCAACGGGATCAGGCCGAGCGGGCAGAGGCTGCTATCGCCGACAGGAGCAGCCGCTGCTCCGATATGCTGGACGCGTTGCTTCCCGAGTGAGAGACGGGTTGCCGGGAAGACAGGCCCCGCTCCGCCGGCAGGTCGGATGATAGGGGCTTGACCTGGAGATTCGGCTTTCACTAGAATCCTACCACCCTGCAATGTACGTGTAGGCATGTATTATTTGAACCAACACCTATTTGAAGGGAGCCTGACCTTTGTACGGTGTGTAAGCTTCACCATGTGAAGCTTCCTAATGTTCAAGGAGTGGCGCCCACCTGGTCTCCAGGTCCAAGTAAGGTATCTCACGGCAGAGCGGGGCTTTTCTTTGCCTGCCTGCCTCCCTCCCGTCAATTGTAATCTCCATCTCTGTCGTCTATGATGGCTTGAGGCCATCAACCTCCTGAAGCACCTGGCCGCTACGAGGGTTTCCCGGCCATCCCCGCCAAGCCGCTGACTGGATCACTTTCCGCCGGGGGGACATGCCCGTCAAGAATCTGCGCATCCTGTTTATTGGCGACGTCTTCGGAAGACCGGGGCGAGAAGCCGTTCGGGGCCATCTTCCCCAGATTCTGGAGGAAAGAGGGATCGACCTGTGCGTGGCCAACATCGAGAACTCGGCCGCGGGACACGGGATCACTCCGCCGCTGGCCCACCAGTTTCTCGAAATGGGGGTCGAGGTGTTGACCTCCGGAAATCACGTGTGGGACCGGAAAGAGATCCTGGATTTCCTGGACCTGGAGCCCAGACTGCTGCGTCCGGCCAACTATCCGCCGACCACTCCGGGCCACGGCCTCTTTGTGGGTGAAACCCGGAGCCGGGTCCCCTTTGCAGTGATCAATCTGCAGGGTCGGCTGTTCATGCCCCTTACCGATTGCCCCTTCCGAGTAGGCGAACGGCTCATCGACAGCCTCTCGCCGGACATCAGGGTGATCCTGGTGGATTTCCACGCCGAAGCCACCGCGGAGAAGCAGGCGATGGGTTGGTTTCTGGACGGCAGGGTATCGGCCGTGTTGGGGACCCATACCCATGTGGCCACCGCCGACGAGCGCACCCTTCCGAAGGGGACAGCCTACATGACCGATGTGGGCATGACCGGTGCCCACGACTCGATCATCGGTGTCGAGACCGACATCATTCGATCCAAGTTCATCGACCATCTGCCGGGACGCTTTGGACCGGCCAAGCAGAACGTCAGAATCAACGCGGTTGCGGTCGACATCGATCCCGAGAGCGGCCGGGCTCAGGGAATCGAGAGACTCTCGGTCAAGGCGGAGTCCCCCTGATCGGGTCTCGCCAGGAGTTTTCAGGAATGTTTGATCAACTGACCGAGCGCCTGCAGAGAGTGTTCAAGACTCTTCGAGGTGAGGGCAAGCTCTCTGAAGCGCACGTCACCGGCGCCTTGCGGGAGATTCGCCTGGCTCTCCTGGAAGCGGACGTCAACTTTCGGGTGGTCAAGCAGTTCGTGGAGGCTATCAGAGCCAGGGCCACCGGTCAGGAGGTTCTGCAGTCGCTGACGCCGACCCAGCAGGTCATCAAGATTGTCCGGGACGAGTTGGTGGAGCTGCTGGGAGGGGAATCCTCCGCCCTTTCCTTCTCCGGCAAGCCGCCTTCCGTCTACTTGATGGTGGGGCTGCAAGGTTCGGGAAAGACCACCTCTGCCGGAAAACTGGCCCGGTGGCTGGACCGCAGCGGTCATCGGCCCCTTCTGCTCTCCATCGACGTGTACAGGCCGGCTGCCAGGGAACAGCTTGCCGTGATTGCCCGGGACCTCGATCTTCCCTGTTACCGGGGAGAAGGCACCGATGATCCGCTGCAGCTCTGCCGCTCGGCGCTTCCGGAGGCCCGGACCAGCGGCTGTGACGTCCTCCTGATCGATACCGCGGGCCGACTCCATGTCGACGACGCTCTCATGGAGGAGCTGCAACAGGTCAAGGACCTGGTGACTCCCACCGAAACCCTGTTGGTGGCTGACGCCATGACCGGTCAGGACGCCGTCAAGAGTGCCCGGGAGTTTCACCAGCGCTTGTCGTTGAGCGGCGTCATCCTCACCAAGATGGACGGCGATGCCAGAGGCGGGGCGGCCCTGTCCATTAGATCGGTGACCGGACAGCCGGTGAAGTTTGTGGGCGTGGGCGAGAAATACGATGCCCTGGAGCTTTTTCATCCGGATCGGATGGCGTCTCGGATTCTCGGCATGGGGGATGTGCTGTCCCTGATCGAGAAGGCAGAGGAGACCATCGATCATGAAAAGGCCTTGGAGCTGGAGAGGAAGGTCCGAAGCGATTCCTTTACCCTGGAAGACTTTCGGGATCAGATGAGACAGATGCGCAGGCTGGGATCGATGGAGCAGATTCTCTCCATGCTTCCTCAGGTGGGCGCGTTCAAGGAACTGAACAAGGTCAAGGTGGACGAAAAGGAACTGCTGCACATTGAAGCCATCATCAATTCCATGACCCCCAGGGAGCGAACCCACCATCAGATTATTAATGGAAGCCGGCGCAAACGCATCGCTCGGGGCAGCGGCACTTCGGTTCAGAAGGTAAACCAGTTGCTCAAGCGTTACGTGCAGGCGCGCAAAATGATGAAGCAGATGAGCAGCGGCAAGATCGGCAGGCG
>JAPOZE010000408.1 GCA_026706225.1 Acidobacteriota bacterium | reverse complement strand
CCTTGAAGAAGGGATTGGTCAGGGTCATCACCGACAAGCCGATGGTGCCCCGGGACGGGGCCCCGTCTCCCGGGGTCTTGCCGCCCTCGTCGGCACGGCATCCCGCCAGCAGAACCAGCATCGCCAGAGACGCAACCATCCAGCGGCAATTGAACATTCCGGAACCTCCTTGGACTTTAACCATCCGGTCCCGTCCCACGGTTCGAAAAGCTCGGAAAATCGGGCCCCTAGAGTAAATCGCCATCCCTGCGGGAGGTCAAGCCCAAATTGACGCGGTTCCGCTTCCCCACTAGAATGCCTGCCCAGTCCCGATCTCAATGCTTCCCAGCCCGGAGGAACCCATGGCCCAGCGCTGGAACTTCAGACAGGAGCTGGTGTTCTGCTTCGGCCACCACCTGGCCGACAATCCCACCCAACACATGCTGGAGAAGGCCTTTCGCCATCACGGCCTCAACTGGCGCTACGTCAACTTCGAGCTGGGTAACGAGCGGCTGGCCGAGGCCGTGCGGGCGGTACGGGTGCTGGGGTTCCGCGGCGGCAACTGCACCATGCCCTGCAAGGTCACCGTCATCCCCCACCTGGACCGCCTGGGCCAATCCGCGGGTGTCATGGAAGCCGTCAACTGCGTGGTGGTGGACGGCGAGGTACTGGTGGGCGAGAACACCGACGGCAAGGGATTCCTGCAGTCCCTGCGCGAGGTGACCGAACCGGCGGGCAAGCGGGTGACCATCCTGGGCGCCGGCGGGGCCGCCCGGGCCATCGCTGTGGAGACCGCCCTGGCCGGAGCCTCCCGCATCACCATCGTCAATCGCAGCCCCCGGCGGGGAAAGCAACTGGTGGAACTGCTTCAGACCCGAACCGAGGTGGAGGCCCGCTTCCTTCCCTGGGAGGGAGACCACGCCGTGTCCGAGGACACCGAGATCCTCATCAACGCCACCTCCATAGGCATGCACCCCGATGCCGCCGCCCGGGTCCCCCTCTGCACCGACACCCTCAAGCCTGGTATGGTGGTGGCCGACGTCATCGCCAACCCCCCTCAAACCCGCCTGCTGCAGGACGCCGCCGCTCGGGGCTGCACCACTCTGGACGGCCTGGGCATGCTGGTCAACCAGGGCGTCATCAGCTTCCGCTACTGGACCGGCCAGGACCCCGACAGCTCGGTGATGCGCGCCGCGCTGAAGGAGGTTTTTTCGGGGTGAAGGAGGTTGGGGCCGAGCGGGCCATGTGAACGGCCGGTCCACCGATTTATCATGAGCAACCACGACCTGCACTGGATTACCAACTACATCTGGGGCATCGCAGACGATGTTCTGCGGGATCTTTACGTCCGCGGCAAGTACCGCGACGTCATCCTGCCCATGACGGTGCTGCGGAGGCTGGACGCGGTGCTGGAAGACAGCAAGTCCGCCGTTCTCGAAATGAAGGCGGTTCTCGACAACGCCGGCGTCATCGAACAGGATCAGGCGCTACGAACCGCCTCAAACCACGACTTCTACAACACCTCCAGGTTCACCCTCCGCGACCTGCGGGCCCGCGCCAACCAACAGCAGCTCCGAGCCGACTTCGAGGCCTACCTGGACGGGTTTTCCCCCAACGTGCAGGACATCCTCGCCAACTTCGAGTTCCGAAACCAGGTTCCCCGTCTCTCCAGGGCCGACGCCCTGGGCACTCTGATAGAGAAGCTTACCTCTCCCGACGTCAACCTCAGTCCGCACCCGGTCAAGAACACTGACGGCTCCCTCCGGCATCCGGGTCTCCACAACCACGGCATGGGCACGATCTTCGAGGAGTTGGTGCGCCGCTTCAACGAGGAGAACAACGAAGAGGCGGGCGAGCACTGGACCCCGCGGGACGCGGTGCGGCTGATGGCAAAGCTGGTCTTCCTGCCCGTGGCCGACCAGATCAGGTCGGGCACCTACCTGCTCTACGATGGAGCCTGCGGCACCGGCGGCATGCTGACGTTGGCCGAGGAAACCCTGAGCCAGCTTGCTTCCGAGCACGGCAAAGAGGTCTCCACCCACCTGTTCGGCCAGGAGATCAACGCCGAGACCTACGCCATCTGCAAGGCCGACCTGCTGCTGAAGGGCGAGGGCGAGGCCGCCGACAACATCGTGGGCGGCCCCGAGCACTCCACCCTCTCCAACGACGCCTTCCCCTCCCGCGAGTTCGACTTCATGCTCTCCAATCCGCCCTACGGCAAGAGTTGGAAAAGCGACCTGGAGCGGATGGGCGGCAAAAAGGACATGCGCGACCCTCGTTTTCTGATCGAGCACGAGGGCGATCCCGAGTACTCCCTGGTCACCCGCTCCAGCGACGGCCAGATGCTGTTCCTGGCCAACAAGCTGTCGAAGATGAAGCAGAAAACGCCCCTCGGTAGCCGCATCGCCGAAGTCCACAACGGCAGCTCCCTATTCACCGGCGACGCCGGGCAGGGCGAAAGCAACATCCGCCGCTGGATCATCGAGAACGACTGGCTGGAAGCCATCGTCGCCCTCCCACTCAACATGTTCTACAACACGGGCATTGCCACCTACGTCTGGGTCCTGACCAACCGCAAGCCCGAGCACCGCCGCGGCAAGGTGCAGCTGATCGACGGCACCGGGTGGCACCGGCCGCTTCGCAAGAACCTGGGCAAGAAGAACTGCGAACTCGGCGAGGAGGACATCGCCCGCATCTGCGACACCTTCCTGGCGTTCGAAGAGAGCGAACAGAGCAAGATCTTCGACAACGCCGCCTTCGGCTACTGGAAGGTGACGGTTGAGCGGCCCCTGCGGATCGAGGGCGCCAACCCCAATCGGGTCTACAAAGCCGCCGAGATCCGGGAACTCAAGGAGAACGGCAAGCGGAGCGCCAATGCTCCACCCATTATCCGCAAGATCCACAAGCGGGGTGCCGAGGCCGACCCTTTACGCGGCCTGTTCGCGGCCACCGTCAACAGTCAGCCCGCCGCGGTCGAGTACGAGCCCGACACGGACCTTCGCGACACCGAGCAGATCCCGCTTCAGGAAGCCGGCGGCATTGAGGCCTTTCTGAGGCGCGAGGTGCTGCCATATGCCGCCGACGCCTGGTACCGCTCAGACACTGTCAAGGTCGGTTACGAGATCAGCTTCACCCGCTACTTCTACAGGCCCACGCCGATGCGCACGCTGCAGGAAATACGCGACGATATCCTGGCGTTGGAGAAAGAAACGGAGGGGCTGCTGGGTGAAGTACTTTGATCAAACGCAGGCGAGACGCAAGTTTGGTACGGCAATCCCTTCAGGAGGTGACCACCTGTGGCACTGGAAGAGTTAATAGTAGCCTGGAGCCAAGAGCGCCCGGCGTGGCAACGAGAAGTCATGCGTAGAACTGCTACTGGACACCTGCTTTCGGGCGAAGACTACGACAGGCTGATCCATGACATTGTCGCTTCAGATTCCGACCGGACTGTTGCCTTTGGTCTAAAGCACCTTCCTAAAGCCGCAACCGATGACCTACCCGTTCGCCTAATAT
>JAPOZE010000018.1 GCA_026706225.1 Acidobacteriota bacterium | reverse complement strand
TGATCGCCCATCCGCCGCTCATCGACTTCCTCAAGGCCCTGTGCGGCCCCGAGCTGATCTTCATGAGCTACGACTACTCCCGCTCCGAGCCCGGCCATCCCGGGATCAGCCTGCACTGCGACGGGCAGCCCTGGGGGTCGGAGATCTTCGGCTACGAGCAGAGCTGCCCCCGGCTGATTCGAGTGCTCTACTACCTGCAGGACCTCACTCCCGAGGTGTCGGCCTTCAAGGTGGTGCCGCGATCCCACCTGAGCTTTCACCATGACGGCAATCCCTACCTGCGCTACGACGCGCATCCCGAGCAGGCCATGGTCACCTGCCGGGCGGGCTCGGCGGTGTTGATCAACCAGAACGTCTTTCACGGGAACTACCCCAACATCGGCACCTACGCCCGGGAGATGCTGGGGCTGGCTTACCGCCCCTCCTGGGCCGGACCCAGCGACAAGATCAAGCCCTGGGATCCGGAGGAACTGGCCAAGGTGCCCCCCGCGGTACGAGAGCTCATGGGCGATCCCAACACCCGCATCTGGCACTTCGAGGGCGGGAACAAGCCGCCCAACATGGCCAAGGAGGGACCCGGCATCGACGCCAGCCGCTGGGAGCGGACCAGCTAGGCCCGGCGGCGCCGGACGAAACTTGACCCCCTGGAGGACCCATGGCAGCCACCTGTCCCAAATGCCTGGCCGAGTTGCCCCGCCAACTGTTATGGAAGGCACTGAAATCGGGCACCCTGGACAAGGCCGAGGTCACCTGTCCTCAATGCCAACAGGTGCTCCGCATCGTACCCAAGAGCCTCGCGACCATCCTGGCATTGGCTCTCCTGCCCGAGGTGGCGATACTGCTGTGGTGCATCTTTTTCCTGGTCCCACACTATCCACCCGTAGTCGTCGTTCTGGTTCTCCTGGCTCTGATACCCCTGACCTTCGTCCTGTTGATGGTTTTCTACTTCAAGTTGGTCCGATTTCGAGAAAAGCCCCCAGGCTACTCCATCAGGGGTTGACCGGCACCGCCTCATCCTCGAGAAACCAGCGGGGCGAGACCATCGATTGCGCCCTGGAGTCCTGATCCCATGAACAAGAAACCACCAGCTCGGCTGCTCGTCCTCCTGATCGCTGTCTCGGCCATTGCGGCCGCAACCGACCAGGCGGAAAGCGAGCGCAAGTGGCTCGGCATGAGCGGCACCGTCATCAAGACCCTGGAGGCCCTGCAGGCCCACAACGCCACCCTGCCGCCCCCGCCGGCCGAACCCCGCGACACCGGGCTGCGGCTTAGGGTGCTGACCTTCAACATCCACAACTTCAGAGGCTATCCGGAGGACCTTGGGACGGCGCGCTGGAAGAGCGACCCCCAGGAAAAGCTGGATATCCAGCTCAGGACCCTGGGGATGCTGGATGCCCACCTGGCTTCCCTGCAGGAATGCGACTACGACAAGCCCCTGCAGCTCCGGCTGATCGAGCGGCTGGGATACCTGGCCAGCTTCTTCCCGGCATCCCACCACAAGCACTGCGCCGGCGCCACCCTGAGTCGATACCCGCTGCTGGACAACCTGAACCTGACCTTCCTGGAGATGGAAGGCCAGGTAGTCGTGAAGCGGTTTCTGGGCCGTTCCCTGGTTCGGCTGCCGGGGGGACAGGAGATCCTGATCTACGGAGGGCACTACGACCCGAATCCCGACGCCGAGATGGACCTCATCGAGGAAGTCTGCCGCCTGGACCGCGCCCTCAAGCGCCCCATGATCTGGTTGGGCGACTGGAACATCCAGCGGACCCACGTCCTGTACAAGCGATTCCGCAAGATGGGGCTGTTGGATGCCTTTGTCCACCTGGACCTGCCCCATACCACCACCAGCCTCAAGGGAGACCGCACCCGGGGCGGCATCGACTACATCTTCTTCACGCCCGACATCGCCGACCGCCTGGAGTCCGTCGAGATCGTGGCCCGCGGCGCGGCCGCCCTCGACCCCAACGACCCCCAAAGCATCGCCGCCAGCGACCACCTCCCCGTGCTGGCCGTGTTCCGGTTTTAAGCCCCCCGGGAGCGCGGGCGTCCCGCCCGCATCCTTATTCCTGCAAACAGCCTCCCATCCGCGGACTCCCCGACAAAGGGCACCGAGGTCGGCTTTAAGGAATGTATGCGGTCTGTACGGAAGCTGAGCCACCAAGCGAAGGCTGATGCGGCTGGGGGGGGGAAACTGGGCCGCCACAATAACCCGCCCACACCAAATCACGTCAGCACCCGTTTCCCCCACTCCCTCCCTTGACAATATCGCCACATTCTGAAAAATGTCCCTCTATGAGAAACCAAACAACCCTTGCTATTGTCCTTGGCGCACTGGCCATCACCATTGCCGCCTTCCCTGTCCAGGCTGAAACCCTCGAGAGCCGAGAGGACCCGTCCCTCGACTATCCGATCGAGGTGCTGGAGGCCGATCCCTACTGGCAGCCGGCCGGCAAGTGGGCGCTGGAATCGCCCCTGACCATCCTGGGAGCCATGCGCGCCATCTATCGCAAGCTGGGCACCCTGCCCGCCCAGCGGCTGCGGCTGCCTGTTCCCAAGTCGCCCTGGAAGCTGACGGGGCGAGTCGGTCGCACGGGCGACGGCACCATCTACGCCGCCTTCGGCCGCTACCTCTACCATTCCACCGACGAAGGCCGAAGCTGGAATGGAAGAAAGCTGGACAACCTTGCCGGCGCCCGGGAGGGCGAACCGGTCAGCACCGCCGCCTTCGGAAGCAACGACCAGTACATCTTTCTGGCCCACGCTCACCGGGGGCTGCTTCCCATCGACCCCGAGTCGGAGAACCCCACCTACCCGGAGGTCATCTCCCGATCCAGCGACGGCGGCCGGACCTGGCAAGCCAGCGATCCCTTGATACATGCCTTCAAGAAAGCCGGGGGCGACGGCAATCACATCGTCAGCCTGGGCGGAGGCGAACTGCTGGCCAACCTGGATGGGTATGGAGGACCGCGGGACCCGAACGTCAAGGAACAGGGCGGCATGGTGATCTTCCGCAGCACCGACAGCGGCAAGACCTGGAAGCTGGACTCCATCGTGCCCCGGGTCGCCGAAACCGGCTTCCTGCACCTGGGCGGCCGGCGGATGCTGGCGGCCTTTCGCAACGAAAGCGGGAAACACGACAGCAAGACGGTGCAACTGGCCAACTCGGACGATGGGGGACGCACCTGGCACAGCCATCGCCCCCTCACCCGCATGTACGGCCAGGCTCACGGAGACCTGGTCGCCCTGCCGGGAGGAGGCGTGGTGGCCACCTTCGAGAACCGCTACCCCTACGCCGACGGGGGCGCCATGCTGGCCCGGGTAAGCTGGGACGGAGGCCAAACCTGGGAACCGGAGCTTTACAAGCTCACCCGGGGCCACGGCTACTCCGGCTCGGTGGTGCTGAAGGACGGCACCATAGTCACCCTGGCCGGCGACGGCCAACTCAGCCGGGTGGGCCGCCCCACCGGCCGCCGCTACACCCTGCAGGCCGTCCGCTGGAA
>JAPOZE010000486.1 GCA_026706225.1 Acidobacteriota bacterium | reverse complement strand
AAGACCTCGGTGGAAGAGCTGTGGTTCACCAAGCGGATGCGGGTGCACCACGGCAACGTGGTTCGCCTGAACGGGTTGGCCTACGGCTTCAGCGGCGACTTCGGTCCGGCCTTTCTCACCGCCATCCGGGTCTCCGACGGCGAGGTGGTCTGGCGGCATCGGGGCTTCGCCAAGGGAACCCTGCTCTACGCCGACGGGAAGTTCATCATCCTGGATGAAGACGGCATCCTGGCCCTGGCCACGCCGGCCGAAAAGGGAATCGAAGTCCTGGCTCAGGCTCAGCCGCTGCAGCACAACTGCTGGACACCGCCCACCCTGGTGGGAGACACCCTCTACGTGCGCAACAGAGCAACGTTCGTCGCCTTTGACCTGGGCGCGGAATGATGCCACCATGGGTTATGAACCAACCCCGGGGGTAGTCATGAATATGAGAAGTTCGTGGGCATTGACTGGGTGTCTTGTGCTGATCGGGTTGGTCTTTCTGACACCTTCTTCGCAAGAGTCAGCAGAAAGACCTGAAGTCCATTTCGTAGCTCACGGTACGACTCCAGCGCCGATGGAATATGTGTCCACGACCTTTAATCAGGAATCGACCTCGACCGTGTCGGATCTGGTGAGCGTGTTCCGGAACGTTTCGGACGAACCAGTGACCGCATTCCAGGTAACCTGGACAATTCACGACCGCTCGGGCAACACGAGGCGTGTAACCGACACCACCGATACACAACCATTTGGAGACGAGGACTCCCTGGTAGGGGAGCAGTTGTTGCCTGGCAGTACTTTTGGCGCAGCCACCCATGCGGTCCTCAAGACGCCCGTTACGATTGAGCGCATCGATGTCAGGTTGGATTTCGTAGAAACGGCAGGGAAGCGCAACCCTGGTGTCGAATGGCCGGCTTATGTCACTAAACAGCAGGCGTGTTCAGATAGCTTCGTTCAGGACCTTTCTCGTGAGGGAGGCCGATAGCAAGGGGCTGGGACGGATTGAAGAGATTCTCCAGATGGAGAGGGAGAGATTAGGCAGGATCGTCCCAATGACCGTCGAGGCCTCGACGCCGGGATCGGATCCGTGCTCCTCTTACCCAGAACTCGGGGTAGGGGCCCTTCTGGACCAGATGGTCATCGAGAGCATCGAGATCTGCGGGACCTTTGCCGGCGATCCAGCACCTTTGAAAGAGCTTATCGCCTCGAAAATCGAGACCAGGCCTGGAGACAGGTATAGTCATGATGCGCTAAGGCAGGATTCTCGTGCGGTGGTCTCGCTCGATAGGTTCGCATCGTTGAACGTCTGCTTGAGGAAGGGTAGGCGTGGAATCATTCTGATATACGAGGTCGAAGAACGCCTATAGCTGACTGTCCCACCTGTACTCACTCCCCCCGCATCCCTCACTCCCCACTCCCCGTTCGAAGCAAGGTGAACCGAATGCGCCGGTGTGTTTCGTCCTGGCCGCGTTCGTGGAAGATGAAGTAGACCTCCCGGGTCTGCTGGTTCAGCGGGCGGTGCACCCTGAGGGTGCCTCTCCAGTCGTAGCTCTCTTCGCGGTATTGCGGTTTTCCGGTCTTGCTGTAGCGCCGATCGAAGTCGCTGCGAAGGGGCACGGCCGAGGACTGCAGGAAAACGGTGCCCAGCAGGGGAACCGCGCCCGGCAGGTCCTGTGCTTCGCCTTCCAGAACCTTCCCCTCCACCCGGGCCACTGGCTGTTCCCCTTGGGAGAACAGTAGCCAGGCCTTTTGCTCGAGTCGTACCTCCAGATCCACTTTCCCCTTTGACAGGCGTTGACCCTGTCCGGTCTGCAGCTCCAGTGGCAGCCGCAGGCTTCCCTTGTAAGTCGGAGGCGCCTCCTGGGCTGCGGCGGCCAAGGGAAAGAGCCAAAGCAGGAGAAGTATCGCTACGGGCATGGCGGAAGTCTCAAGCAGGGGCAGGGCCCCGGCGCCTCTCCCTTGAATCTGAAAATGCCGGCCGGGGAGGTCGCGGGAAGTCGGCCTCCAAAAGGCTTGGGCGGCAGGGGCAATGGGCGATGGGAGCTTGTTCGGCCTTGGAGTCGCTGCGGCGCCGCGTTGCGCCGACTGCTTCAACCGGCGACCAGTTTGCCGGACAGATCGTTCTGTCCGCCGACGTCGGTCAGGCGGCGGTTGCGGCCTTCGAAGAAGTAGGTGAGCTTCTCGTGGTCCAGACCCAGCAGGGAAAGCATGGTGGCATGCAGATCGTGGACGTGCACCCGGTCCTCGACGGCCCGGAAGCCCAGCTCGTCGGTGGCGCCGATGGCCTTGCCGCCGCGTATGCCGCCTCCGGCCATCCAGGTGGTGAAGCCGTAGGGGTTGTGGTCCCGGCCCATCTTTCCCTGGTTGATGGGAGTGCGGCCGAATTCGCCCGTCCAGACCAGCAGGGTGCTGTCCAGCAGTCCCCGCTGCTTCAGGTCGGAGATCAGCCCGGCGATGGGCTGGTCGATCTTGGCGGCGCTGCCCACGTGGAGTTGATCGTTCTCGGTATGACCGTCCCAGCCGCTCTTGTAGAGCTGGATGAAGCGGACTCCCCGCTCAACCATCCGCCGCGCCAGCAGGCACATCCGTCCGAACTTGGCCGTGGTTTCGGAATTCAACCCGTACAACTGCCGAACGTGCTCCGGTTCGCCGGAGATGTCGATCAGCTCGGGGGCTGCCGTCTGCATGCGGAAGGCCAGCTCGTAGTTGGTCAGGCGGGCGGCCAGGCGAGAGTCGTCCTGCCGCCGCTGGTCCAGGTGCCTCTGGTTCCAGCGGCCCACCTGGTCCAGGATCTTTCGCTGGTTGCCGGGATCGATGGGGGGCGTCAGGTTCCGCAGGGGATTCCCCTCGGTCCGCATGAAGGTGCCCTGGTAGGCTGCAGGAAGGAACCCGGCTCCATAGACCGCCTTGGTGGAGACGCCGGCTCCCTCCGACATGGCCACGTAGGCGGGCAGATTCTCGGTCTCGCTGCCGAGGCCGTAAACCACCCAGGCTCCCACGCTGGGATGCCCCAGCCGGACCGATCCCGTCAGCATGACGCTCATGGCGGGCCCGTGGATGAAGGAGTCGTGGTAGCAGGAGCGGATCACCGCCAGGTCGTCGGCGTGTTGGCCCAGCCGACCGAACAAGTCGGAGATCTCCAGGCCCGATTGCCCATATTTCCGGAAGGTCCGCCGGGATCCCAGCAGCTTCATGTCCTCGACCTTGACGAACTGCAGGTCCAGGTCCTTGGTGACGAAGCTGGGCGGGATGGGCTGACCGTCAAGCCGGCTGAGCAGGGGCTTGGGGTCGAAGCTGTCCATCTGACTGGGGCCGCCCTTCATATACAGACAGATGACACTCTTGGCCTTGGCCGGGAAGTGCGGCGTCCGGGATGCCAGTGGATTGATGGGGGTGGACAACCCCACGCTCCCCAGGGCCTGTTCACGATTCAGCAGGTAGCCCAGGGCCAGGCCTCCAAAGCCGAATCCGGAGGTGGTCAGAAACTCCCTCCGCGACCTGACGGTCATTTGCCGGTTGCAGCA
>JAPOZE010000493.1 GCA_026706225.1 Acidobacteriota bacterium | reverse complement strand
TGGATCGTCTCATGTTCGGCCGGGAACTGAGCGGAGCCGAACACGCCCGGGTGGCCGAGATTCAGCGTGGCGTTCTGGAGCAACTGGCCGGCGAGCTGTCCGTGGACTCGGTGCTGAACCATTTTTCTTTCCTTCCCGAGAAATATGCCCTCTACACGCCCCTTCCCCAAATCGTGGCCCACGTTCGTCTTTGTGAGAATCTGAAGGAACAGCCTTTGGCAAGTGAATGGGTTGCAAACCCGGACGGCGGCTACTACGAACTCCACCTGTCCACCCGCGATCTGCCCGGGCGTTTTGCCCAGATTACCGGGACCCTGACGGCCTTGGGCATCCGGCTGTTAAGCGCCCAACTCAATACTCGCGAGGACGGCATCGTGATCGATACCTTCCACGTGAGCGATCTGGGCAGCCACCTGCTGATCGATGACGCCGGGCGGCGCCGGGTGGACCAGGTGCTTGCCGAAATCATCCTCGGAAAGACCCGCCTGGAGGACCTGCTGCGGGGGCAGCGCTATGAAGCTCGTGCCGAGCCGGGCGCCGCTGCCATTGCCGTGGCCCCTCGAGTGAGAATCGACAACGACATCTCCGCTCACAGCACCGTGATTGAAGTGCAGGCCCGGGATAGTTGGGGTTTGAGTTACCGGATCGCCGGCATTCTGGCCGGACTCGGTCTCAATATCGTTTCCGCCAAGTTGGCAACCGAGCGGAATTACGCCTTTGACGTGTTTTACGTCCAGACGGAAGGTGGTGGGAAGGTCGTGGATGGCTCCAGGATGAGCCAGATCCTGGAGCGGTTGCGCCTGGAGGTGAAGCTGCAGGCTCCGCCATTCGGTCGGAGCCGGGTCCCGGATCGCCCCGGCTCGGCGACGAATTCAGCTTCTTGAGAACTGGTCGAAGAAGTGGGCGATGCTCACGATGCCGGTTTGATAGTTGCCCAGGTCCAGTCTTTCGTTAGGGGCGTGGGCGTTCTCATCGGGGAGTCCGACTCCCATCAGCACCGTGGACAGACCCAGGGTCTCGGCCAAGGTGGTGACCACCGGAATCGATCCCCCCTCCCGCACGAAGACCGGCTTGGCGCCGAAGCCTTTCTCGAAGGCCCGGGAGGCTGCCCGGATGGCTGGATGGTCGATGGAGGCCAGCCAGGGGTTCCCGCCGTGCATGCGGGTGAGCGTGAGCTCTACCGAGCCGGGAGTGACCGTTTTCAAGTGTTGTTCGAAGAGGTGGGCTATGCGGTCCGGATACTGATCGGGGACCAGCCGCATGCTGATCTTCGCCATGGCCGTGGCCGGGATCACCGTCTTGGCTCCCTCGCCGGTGAAGCCCCCGCACAAGCCGTTGACCTCCAGCGTGGGTCTGGACCAGATCCTTTCCAGCGTGCCGTATCCCTTTTCACCGAAGAGTTCGGGGGCGCCCACCTCTCGCCGAAATCGCTCCTGGTCGAAGGGGAGCCGGGAAAGCTCCTCCTTTTCCCGATCGCTCATGGGGGCGACGTCGTCATAAAAGCCGGGGATCAGGATGCGCCCCTGGGAGTCCTTGAGCGAGCCGATGATGTGGGCCAGCGCGAAGTTGGGATTGATCACCGTCCCGCCAAAGGATCCGGAGTGCAGGTCCTGGCTCGACCCCTTCAAGTCCAGTTGGAAGTAGGCCAATCCCCTCAGCCCGTAGCAGATGGAAGGAATTCCCCGATCGAACAGGGGAGTGTCTGAAATGAGGGCGACATCCGCTCGCAGCAGGTCCTGGTGGCTATGGATGAAGGCGTCCAGGTGGGCGCTGCCGACTTCCTCTTCTCCCTCGATCAGGAGCTTGAGGTTGACCGGCAGGTCGCCTTGAGCCTTCAGGAAAGCCTCGGCCGCCTTCAGATTCATCCAGACCTGGCCCTTGTCGTCGACGGCTCCCCGGGCATAGAGCTCACCGTCCCGGATGGTCGGCTCGAACGGTCCCGAGATCCAGCGTTCCAGCGGATCGACCGGTTGAACGTCGTAGTGCCCGTAGAAGAGAACGGTGGGTTTCCCGGGCGCCCCCAGCCATTCCCCGTAAACCACGGGATGCCCTTCGGTTGGAAACACGGCCGCCTTCTGCATTCCGATGCTTTCGAGCTGGTCTTTGAGGAATGCGGCGCAGCGCTCCATGTCGGCGCGGTTCTCGGCGTTGTTGCTGATGCTGGGAATGGTCAGGAATTCTTTCAGTTCCGCTATGTAGCGATCCCGGTTCCGGTGGATGTAGCGCAGGACGGATTCCATCAGCGTCGCTCCTTTGGAGGTTGTATTGTACCACCCGGAAAAAGGAATTTGCCGGGCGGGGAATCTAGGCTACACTTCCACCGGCAAGCCACTGATTTCGGGGCAAAGCAGCCACCCGAGGTACCGATGAAAAAAGGATTTCAATTTCTGGAGAAGCCCTACACCCTGTCCATGGAGAGCTGGGTGGAGGTCGATGGGAAGTTTCACAAGTTTGCGGGGGAGGTCCACAGTGGACCAGCCACCAGCAAGGGTCATTTCAAATTGACCCAGCTTGCCTTGGACAAAGCCAACCGGATAGCCAAGGACAACCAATGGCCCCTGGACCGGGTCCTGGTCGAGGGATGCATCCAGGTGCTCAAGGCCGAACTCTACATACGGGAAATCGCCGACGGGTTTTCCTACGTAACCGACCACCGCTTCTTCGAAGACCTGTAGCCCGACAAGAGAATATCCGCCGAGTTTGAGAGGCGAAACGGCCCGGGATACCCGGAGGGGGGCCGGCGCGAATCCTCCGCCGCGGCCCGCATCGCACCCGCCCCCCGCTGTAGCAGGTTGACGAACCGGACGCCCTCCGTGTCGAACAGCCGAGACGTGTGCGTTCATCGGCGTCCGGCCGGGGTACTGAAACTACTCGTAGCGGAGCGCTTCGATGGGATCCAGCGCCGCTGCCTTATGGGCCGGATAGTAGCCGAAGAAGATTCCGATGGCGGCTGAGAAAAGAATGGAAATGATGACCGAATTGATCGAGATCACGGTGGGCCAGCCCAGCCATAGAGGGATGCCTATGGAAACCGCCACTCCCAGCAGCAGGCCCAGGATCCCGCCCAGCAGGCAGAGGCCGATCGATTCCGAAAGGAACTGGATGCGGACGTGGCTGGGTCGTGCCCCGATGGCCATGCGGATGCCGATCTCCCGGGTCCGCTCCGAGACTGCTACCAGCATGATGTTCATGATCCCGATGCCCCCCACCAACAGGGACACGGAGGCTATGACCGCCAGCAACCCCCCCATCATCCGGTTGGTTGCTTCCGCCGCTTCTCCAATCTCGCTGAGATTGCGAATCATGAAGTCGTCGTCCTGGAAGGGACCCAGGCGGTGCCGCTGCCGCAGCAGGGCTCGAATCTGCTCTTCGGCCGCGTAGGTGGCGCGGGAATTGACCGCTTGAACCAGGCCCGACTCCACGTGGAGCGCTCCCCCCAGAAACTTCTTTTGCACGGTGGTGTAGGGAACGATGATGACGTCGTCCTGGTCGCGGCCCCAGGAGTTGTA
>JAPOZE010000522.1 GCA_026706225.1 Acidobacteriota bacterium | reverse complement strand
GGATCACTGAGCACTTGGGAGAGATTCCCGGCGCCAAGGTCCAGATCGAGCAGATGTCACGGATTCAGGACGCGCGCACCAAAGAGGCACGCCTAATTGTTCGCGGTCAGCCGAAATATAACAAGCGTTGAAAGTGACCAACTGACCTTCACGAGGTAGAAAACGCGGAATGCAAGGGCAAAAGATGTCTTCGGTGACGCTACCGCATCATTAACGGAGTCAATACGTAGGGTCTACACTCCTCATCCCCAGTCAATTCAATATAAGTCCCGCCGTCTGGAGGGGATGCCTCCTGGGAGGAGGGCAGTGGCGGGTGGTCCCATTGGTAGGCAATTGAGGGCACCATGCGGGTTCCGATCGATCAACTGGTCCAGGAATTTCTGATCAACGGCTACGTGGTTTTCGAGGACTTCATCCCCACAGCCAAAGCCGAGGCGCTTCATGCGGAGCTGCTGCCCATGCTGGAGAGGGTGCGAGCCCGCAATTCCAGGGTCCTGAGCGGAGATCTGGACAGCGGCCGCGGCCGGGTCACCGAACCGCTGCGCTACAAGATCGACACCCCCTGGAGGATGCCCTTCTCCGATCCCGCCCTCTACGAGAACGCCACCGTTCTGGAGCTGCTTGCACGGCTGTGGGGGAGCAGAGACTTCCTGATCAGCGACTACATCTCCTACCACCCCTGCCCGGGTTGCGGCGTCATGAACTGGCACCGGGACGGGGAGCTGTTTGCGGCCAACGTGGTGTTGCCGGCCTTTCCCTCCCTGTCGCTGAAGGTCGCCCTGGTGGATACCAACGAGCAGAACGGCAGCTTCGAGCTTCTGCCGAGCACCCATCACTGCGGCGTGCCCGAGTTGAGCCACCTGCCGGGCTCCGGCGGCGGTGACAACCTCAACCGGTTGATCGAGTCGGGGCGTTACCCGTCCCGGATGCGCCTGAATCTGAAGCGAGGCTCGGCCTATATCTGCGATGCGCGAGTGATCCACCGCGGGACGCCCAACCGCTCCGACCACGTGCGGATGGAGCTGGACATCGGCTACCGGCTTTCCTGGTATGATCCCCGCAACCATCCCATCGGGATGACGTCTCGAGACTTCGAGGAACTGTCGGAACGGGGGAAGCAGTTGCTGAGCCGGAGCCGGCGGCTGGACGCCCTGAATTGAATAGCCGTGCCGGGGATCGCAAACCGGCAACGGCCATGATCCTTTTGACCGGCCAGGAGGCCGTCAAGCCATGAACCAGATCGAAAAGATCAGAGACCAGTGGAATCGGGGAGAACTCTCCCTGGGCACGGCGGTCGCCCTGACCGATGCGGCCGTGAGCGAGTTGTTCGGGGAGGCGGGCTACGACTTCGTGTGGATCGATTGCGAGCACTCGGCCCTCAGCCTCTCCCAGGCGCTGGGCCACATCCGGGCGGCGCGAGGCGCGGGGGCCGCCGCTTTCGTGAGGGTCCCCTCCAACGATCCGGTGGTGATGAAGCCCTACCTGGAACTGCATCCCGCCGCCGTCATCGTTCCCCGCATCGAAAGCCTCCAGGACGCGGAACGGGCCGTGGCCGGCTTTCACTACCCGCCTCGGGGCTCGCGCGGCTTCGGTCCGGCCCGAGGGGTGCGGTTCGGGTCGGTGGCGCCGCCGCAGTACCTGGCCGAGATCGACCGGGACATGATGCTGGTGCTCCAGATCGAGCACATCCGGGCGGTGGATCAGATCGACGCCATCCTGGAGCTTCCGGGTGTGGACAGCATCGTGGCCGGACCGGGCGACCTGAGCGCCAGCATGGGACTGGGCGGCCAGGCCGGACATCCGGAGGTGACTGCCGCCTGCGAAAAGATTTACCGGGCGGCCATCGGGAAGGGGATTCCCGCCGGCCACTCCACCGGCTACGACCCCCAGGGCATCCGCCGTTGGCTGTCCCTGGGGCTCTCCTGGATCGCGGTGGACGGCGATTGGATCACCCTCTACCGGCACGCCTCCGAGGTCGCCAGGCGGATTCGAGAGATCCAGCCTGCCTCAGGCTCCTGAGCCCCGGCAATTGAAGACCCAAAAGAGTTATCCACGAAGGGCCAGTGCGCCGTGACGGCTCTGCCGCATCGGCACGGTTGCGGCCCGGCAAGCCGGTGCGCGCCGCCTGGAGGAGCAAGAGCGACGGGAAGAGGCGCCACCCGGGAGCGCGGGCGTCCCGCCCGCATGCTCTCCCGTTGCCTGCCACTCAGTTTCCCTGCGATGGCGCACCCAGCCACCCTTCTGGCGAGAACGGCATGAGCTCGGCCGAAGCAAGGTCCTGGCGCCGTTGCCGGTCGACCCGGGTGGAGGAGATGGCCGAGGCTGTGCCAGGACGTGTGCGGGCGGGACGCCCGCGCTCCCGGGTGGGCTTCATTCCATGACGCCGTCGCAGCCAAGGAGGTCCATCGGTCTTTGTGCTTATTCGTGGTTCGTTCTCATTTCCATAACAACAAGGATCGGCTGTTATTCCTCTGAATGATCCGTCCCGTGTTATGGGCTGGGGACCTGGCTGACCTGTAGCTCCATCCGCCCGCGCCGTCTCCGGTGCCATCCATATCCGCCGGCCGGGACACGGCCGTCATTCTGGCCTGAGAAAACCGCCATGCCGCTTGAGGTTCCCACCGCAGCCGAGGCCGCCTTCCACCGGCTCGAATGGCTGGACTACTCCATGATCGGGGCCTATTTCACGGCCACCGTGTGGATGGCGCTTGTCTTCTCTCGCCGGCAGCACTCCGCGGAAGAGTACTTTCTGGGGGGGCGCCGCATGCCCTGGTTCGCCGTAGGGCTGAGCCTGATGGCCACCCTGACCTCTACCGTCAGCTACCTGGCCACGCCGGGCGAGGTCATCAAGTACGGCATTGTCGGCGCCATGGGCGGTCTCGTCTTCTATCCGTTCATCTACCTGGTGATCGCCTACGGGTTGATACCGGTATTTCTGCGGCTGCGGGTCACCAGCATCTACGAGTACCTGGAGCAGCGGTTCGACGTCGGCACCCGCATGTTCGCCTCGGCCGTCTTCCTGGTGGTTCGGCTGAGCTGGATGGGCCTGGTGCTCTTCTCCTCGACCATGGCGCTGGCCCAGATCACCCAACTGGATCGGCTGCTCATCCTGGCGGGCATCGGGCTGATCGCGGTGGTCTATACCACTCTGGGCGGGATGCGCGCCGTGATCTGGACGGACGTGGCCCAGTTCTTCATTCTCTTCGGCGGCGCCCTCTTCACCGTGGCCTACGTGGCTGCCGAAACGGGAACAGGCCCCGGCGCCTGGCTGGAGTCCATCGCGGCCGCCGATCGGCCCGGCCAGCCCATTTTCAGCCTTGACCCCTTCGAACGGGTCACGCTGGTGGGGATGGGTCTGCTGGGCTTCTTCTGGTACGTCTGCACCTACGCCGGCGACCAGGTGGCCGTCCAGCGGCTGATGTCCACCGCTTCGGCACGATCGGCCCGATGGTCCAGCGCCTGCGACCTTATTTCCGGCCTGCTGGTGACGCTGGCTCTGGTGGCCGTGGGCAT
>JAPOZE010000411.1 GCA_026706225.1 Acidobacteriota bacterium | reverse complement strand
GGCGACGATCTTGGCTTCAAGGTTGTCGAGGACCCGGTTCACGTCCATGACCTCCACGCAACGATTTTGCACTGCCTCGGCCTGGACCACGAAGAGCTCACCTATCGGCATCAGGGACGGGATTTTCGCTTGACCGACGTGGCCGGCAAAGTCGTTCGGAAGATGCTGGTATAGCCCGCAGTTGCCACCGCAGGCCCAATGAAACCATGCCGGGGCACGCCGACTTCAGTGGAGAGTTGGGAAGAGGACGAATGCGGCAATAGGATTGCCTCAGGGGATCCTGCCTTCCGAGCCATTCGCGTCCGGCAAGCGGGCGTTGGGCTGTGAATCGAAAGAACAGGCGACAAACTCGTGCAAAGCCCCACGGTTCGGTTCAACCCGGCGGGCGCAAGCCTGCGTCTCCGAGTCGCAAACGGCCGCTGTGGAAGGAAATACTGTTTGCGGGTTTGGTCGTTTGCACCTTTTTCGCCTTGATGGAGGTGGGATTGCTGCTGCTGGGGGTGCAGCCGCTTTCCGACCGCCAGGATCCCTACGTCGGTTTTGCCTCCTACCTTCCCCTTTTCGTTGAAGAAAACGGTCCGCGGGGGGAAGGGTTGAGAGTCACTGCCCAAGGCAAGCTGCAGCTATTCAACAAACAGCAGTTCGCGGCAAAGAAACCCTCCCGCACTTTTCGTATCTTCTGTTTGGGCGGCTCGACGACCTACGGTCGACCCTACGACGACGCCACCTCCTTTTGCGGTTGGCTGCGCGAGTTCCTGCCTCAAGCCGATCCGTCTCGTCAATGGGAGGTGATTAACGCTGGGGGAATCAGCTACGCCAGCTATAGAGTTGCGCTCTTGATGGAAGAGCTGACTGGCTACGATCCCGACCTTTTCATCATCTACTCGGGTCACAATGAATTCCTGGAAAAACGCACCTACAGCCAGACGGTGGCGGTCCCCGGGGTTTTTCGGAGCCTGGGCGCCCTGGTCAGCCGAACTCGTATCGCCGCGGCCCTCAAGCAAGCTGTGGAGGGCACGACACGGATTTCCGACAACAGCCGAACCGAGGATGGGAACCTGCCCGCGGAAGTGGAGACCATCCTGGAACAAGATATGGTGGTGGGCCCTGACGCCTATCACAGAGACGAATTGTTTCAGGAGAACGTGTTGGCGCACTACAGGTATAACTTAAACCGCATGATCGACATGGCGCGTTCAACCGGATCGGATGTGCTCCTGGTGAACCCTGCCTCCAATTTGAGGCATTGTTCTCCTTTCAAGAGCGAACACAGGGAAGGTCTTTCACCTTCTCGCCTTCAACGATGGCGGGAGCTGTTCGACCGGGCAAAGCGGGCCCATGAAGAGGGAAGTCCACAGACGGCCTTGGCCGCAATCAGAGAGGCGGCAGCCATCGACGACGGTTATGCTCACCTGGACTTTTTACGCGGGCAGGTGCTCTGGCAGTTGGAACGGTATGGAGAAGCCAAGGCAGCGTTTTCACGCGCGCGGGATCAGGATATATGTCCCTTGCGAATCCTGTCACCGATGCAGCAGATCCTGAGATCGGTGGCCACGGAACAGCAGGTTGCACTGGTCGATTTCGTGAATTTGGCCGAGCAACATTCGGAAAATCAGGTGCCCGGAGAAAATTTCTTCCTGGACCATGTCCATCCGACCATCGAGGGCCACCGTCTCCTGGCCCTGGCGCTATTGGAGGGCATGCAGCGGCAGAATACAGTGAAAACGGCCGAGAGCTGGAACGAGGCCGTCATCCGAAAGACAACCCGGGAACTGAAGAGCCGCCTTGACGACCGGGCTCACAGCATGGCTCTTCACAACCTGGCGGCCGTATTGAGCTGGGCCGGCAAATTCGAGGAAGCTTACACGTTGGCCGTGAGGGCGATAGAGCGATTCCCCGACAACGCCCAGGCTCATTACCAGGCGGGCGTCAACGGGTCGACCATCGGACGGAATGACCGCGCCATCGCTCACTATCAGCGTGCCGTGCAGCTAATGCCCAACCATGTGGAAGCCCACGCTCAACTCGGGAAGGAATTCCTGCGTAAAGACCGCCCGGAGGAGGCCATCCGCCATTCTCGTCGCGCACTGGAACTCAGGCCCGGCTACGCCGAGGCCCACACATACCTGGGTAACGCCCTGCTGGCCCGGGGCAACAGCGAGGAGGCCATCCGCCACTACCAACGGTCCGCACAGTTAAAGCCCACGGATAGGGCCGCCACCTCCTATAATCTGGGCAATGCCTACCAGGCGCGAGGTAAGCCCGAGGAGGCCATCCGCCACTATCGACTGGCATTGAGCCTTCAGTCCGATCATGCACAGGCTCACACCAATTTGGGAAACGTCCTGCTCGGCCAGGGACACATCGAGGAAGCCACCCGCCACTTCAGCCGGGCCTTGGAATCGGAGCCTGATCAAGCCGAAGCACATATCGGCCTTGGCAATGCCCTGGCTGCCGAAGGGCAGATCGACAGAGCCGCCCACCACTTCAGCCGGGCCTTGCAGACCAGCCCGGATCATGCCATGGCCCACTACAACCTCGGAAACGTGCTTTACAGCCAGGGTCGACTCCAGAAAGCGATCGTCCACTTTCGGCACGCCGTTCTTACCAGACCCGGTTATGCCGAGGCGCACAACAACCTGGGCCTGGCACTTGCGGTCTCCGGCCAACTGGACAATGCACTGCGCCATTTTGAACAGGCCTTTCGGATCTCGCCCAATTGGGCAGCTCCATTGAACGGAATGGCCTCAATCCTGGCAGAGCATCCCAATCCGCGACGGAGAAACCCCGCTCGAGCCATTCAATTCGCCGAACGAGCCTCCGAGCTGACCCAACATCGGAGCGCGCCCATTCTCAACACCTTGGCCTCGGCGCAGGCCGCCGCGGGCCAATTCGATCGGGCGGCGACAACCGCTCGGAAGGCGTTGGCCCTGGTTTCCGGCAACCGGACAGACAAACTTGCCGAGGAAATCCGCCGACGCTTAGAATCGTACCGGCGAGCGGCCGAATAGTGCTCCAGCACCGCCTGTTCAATCGAATGCCGGACACCTTTACGACGACTCATTGCCCATCCTGAGGCGCCGACGCGGCTGGCTGCACGCGCAATTCTCACGGGGCTGTAGCTGTGAGCGGCTTGCATTGTTCCATTGCTTTTGGATGGGAGCATTACCGGACACGTTCCTGATATCCCGATGCAACTAGCTTCATCTCCAAGGTGGCGCCCGTACTCACTGGTTCGGGGAGTCCTGGCCCTGGGGTTGGCTGCCCTCATTCCGAACCTCATCCCGACCAGACCTCCACCCCACTTTCAAAATTGGCTCCATGCCGCCGACAACTCCCAAACCAGCCCAGGCGCAAATGGCAATTTCCGCTTTGTGGACGTGGCCGAAACAGCCGGCATCACTTTTCTGCACGTCAGTGGCCGCCCGGATAAGAAGACTCTCCTCGAAAGCGTCAGTGGCGGGGTGGCCTGGATCGACTACAACCTCGATGGCTGGCCCGATCTCTACCTGGTGAACGC
>JAPOZE010000006.1 GCA_026706225.1 Acidobacteriota bacterium | reverse complement strand
CGCCGCTCCGCCCTCCCATGTGATGGGGGGCTCATAAGGAGCGAGACAGCGGTGTTTCAGGTCAGGTGGATCCCAACACCAGTTCCACGGCCCGGTTGAGCTGCCTCAAGCTGTTCTCCACCGGGGCGCCCAAGTGGACCCTCAAGGCTCTGTGGCCTCGTTGGGACAACACCTGGAAATCTCCCCTGGCCTGGGCGGCCTTTACGGCTCCAAAGGTGTACTTCCGGCCGGGCACCGCCAGATCCGGCAGGTCCTCGCCGGTGATCTGAAGGAAGACCCCGCTGTCGGGACCGCCCTTGTAGGCCTGGCCGGTCGAGTGCAGAAAGCGCGGGCCAAAACCCAGGCAGGTGGCCACCCCAAACCGGTCCCGAACCTGGTTCCGCAAACTCTGAAGCAGCCCTTGGTGAAGGGGACTCATCTCGAGATAGGCCAGGATTGCGAAGTAGTCTCCGGGTGACAGTCGCGCCAGGTGGGCCTTGAGAATGGATGCCGCCGTGGGGTCGGGCCCGGCGGCCATTGACAGCAGGCTGCGGTTTTCCTCGTCGGCGAGCAGCGAAATCCCGCCCACGCTGAAAAAGGCGTTCTCCCGCGGAAAGGAGCCCACCCGCTCGTAGCGCCGCGTCAAGTCCCTGGTGGCAATCTTGCTGGCCTCGACGTCGGGCTGATTGAAGGGATCGATCTCCAGGATTGATCCGGCCACTGCCGCTGCCATCTCCCATCGAAAGACCTCCTGGCCGAGGTCGTAGCGGTCAGCCAAGGAGAACTGAACGACGGGATGCCCGCTCTGCTTCAGATCTTCGACGACCTGCTCCTGTTTTCGCTCCCGGCTGGAGTTCAACCGAAGGTGGAGGAAGATCCGGTCCTCCCCGTAGACTTCGGGCGGTCCCACCGACTCGCCTTCGACGGGAATGAGGCCCTTTCCATCCTTGCCGGTCGACTCGGCCAGCAACTGCTCCAGCCAGGCGCCCAATGTCGAGATTTCCGGCGAGGTGATCAGAGTACACTTGTCCCTGCCTGACTTGGCCAGGGTGCCTAGAATGGCTCCCAGGACCACCCCGGGATTCCGGTGTGCGGGAACCTGAGGCTTGCAGGCTTGAACCATGGAGCGGGCTCGAATGATGAACTCGGCTACATCCAGTCCCATCAAGGCTGCCGGCACTCTGCCGAAGTTCGACAGCGCCGAGTAGCGGCCCCCGACGGCCGGCTCTCCAAGAAAGATGGAGCGGAAGCCCTCCCGTTCGGCCATTTCCTGCAGCTTGGAGCCGGGGTCGGTGATGGCGACAAAGCGCCTTCCGGCTTCGTCTCGGCCCTGAACCTGTCCCACCCGCTCGAAGAAATGCTCTTTCAGGATGTTGGGTTCCAGGGTGCTGCCGGACTTGCTGGAAACGATAAAGAGAGTTCGGGACAGGTCGATCCGGGATTGGAAACGGTTGATCTGGGACGGGTCGGTGGAGTCCAGGACGTGAAGTTCCGGGTATCCCGGCTGTTTGCCGAAGGTCGCGGCCAGAACCTCGGGGAAGAGGCTGGAGCCCCCCATTCCCAGCAGCAACAGGTGGGACAATCCCTCCCGGCGAATCTCCCGGACGAGCCGCTCCAGGTCGGGACCGGGGCCGGGTCTGTCCACCAGGGACAGCCAGCCCAGCCAGCTTCCCTCATCGGACCCCGTCCAGAGTGAGGCGTCTCCCGACCACAGGCGAGCGGTCTTGTCCTCCCTGTCCCAATCCTCGAGGGTTGCCGATACGGCACGGGCCAGCTTCGGGTTCAGGGATTGGGGTAAAGGATTCAATGGAGAGACGCGCATTCTTGGGCTGGCGTCGACTTGGCGGGGAGCGGGCAGTTCCTTAGCGGTAGCGGGATTCCAGCGCCTCGACTTTTCCCAGGCGCCGCAGGTGGCGTTCCTCTCCCGTGAACCTGGCGCCCAGGAAAGACAGGACCACTTCTCGAGCCAGCTCGATGCCCACGATGCGAGCCCCCAGGACCAGGACGTTCATATCGTCGTGCTCGACTCCCTGGTGAGCTGAATAGGTATCGTGGCAGACGCCGGCGCGAATGCCGGGGAGCTTGTTGGCGGCCACCGAGGCGCCGACGCCGCTGCCGCAGACGACGATTCCGCGATCCGCCTCCGCCTTCTTCAAGAGCAGGCCGACTTTCTCGGCGTAGTCGGGGTAGTCCACCGGGGCGGCGTCATGGGTGCCGCAGTCCTGCACCTCGTGGCCCTGATCCTGGACGAACTGTTTGATTTGTTCCTTGAGACCGAATCCGGCGTGGTCGGAACCCATGGCAATGCGCATCCTGTCCCTCGACTTTCGTGAAACCTGCGGAAGGACATCCGGTTCAGTGACGATACCACGAAATGCCGGTTCCCGGCTCGGCTTCGGTACAAACCGGGTACATCTGAATGAATGACCAAAAAAATACCGATCCCCGGCGCCGTCCCGGTTCCTCTCACCGCATTGGCCTTGGGCTTCCGACTCGACCTCTGCGATTTCCCCTTAAGGGCTGGGTGTTGGTCAGTCATCTGTCCCAATGGAGGTACTATCGCTCTGTACTTGACCGGTTTTTGAGGTTAACCTTGGGCGGTTTCAGATGGACCGCGACGACAGTTTCCACCAATAGGGGGCTCAGCATGGATCTCCTGACTCAACTGCCGCACCGATTCCGGCGCCGCTACCTCCCTGAATCCCTCGATTATGAGCGATGGACCCGGTTGGAGCCGTTCTTCCGGGCTCTGGAAGAACGGGAGCTGGATTCCGTGGAAGGGCTGGAACAGTGGCTGCTGGACTGGAGCGAGCTGAGCGACGCCGTGGGGGAAGAGGGCTCGCTGCGCTACATCCGGATGACCTGCGACACCGAGAACTCGGAGATCGAAAAGGCCTATTTTCACTTTCTGGAGGAGATTGCGGAAAATCTCAAGGCCGCCGAGGATCGCCTCAAGCGCTGTTTCCTGGGCTCCCCGGCGAGGGGAGAGCTTCCGTCCCGGCGCTATTCCGTGCTGGACCGCAGTCTGCAGAATGCCGTGGAGCTGTTCCGCCGGGCCAACATCGCCCTGGAGACCCGGGAGTCCAAGGGAACCCAGCGCTACCAGAAGCTGATTGGATCGCTGACGGTGTCCTTCGAGGGCAAGGAGCAGACCCTGCAGCAGATGAAGCGCTACCTGGAGTATCCGGAGAGGAGCCGGCGGGAAGCGGCCTGGAAGGCGGTTGTCGAACGCCGTCTGAAAGAGCGGGACCGCCTGGAGGAACTCTTTGAAGAGCTGCTGGGAATCCGCGCGGCCATTGCCGCCAACGCCGGTTTCGATTCCTATCGGGACTACATGTTCCGCCGACTGGAGCGATTCGACTACGGCCCCGAGGACTGCTATCGGTTCCATCAGGGAGTCGAATCGGTGGTGGTGCCGCTGGCCCGCAAGCTGCAGCGGTTGAGAGCCTCGGAGATGGGTTTGGAGTCTCTGCGCCCCTGGGACTTGAGCGTCGATCCCCGAGGTCGGCCGCCGCTACGGCCCTTCGCCCGAACCGGGGAGT
>JAPOZE010000147.1 GCA_026706225.1 Acidobacteriota bacterium | reverse complement strand
GTGATGTGGAACTACATCACACCATGATGGGAAGCCCTTGGCAAAGCCGGCATTTTTCAGATGCGCTTCCAGGTCAACTTCTGATCCGAGCGGTGGAGTTCCGTTTCAGCCCACCGGGAACAATCAGGGGAAGGCAGGAATCTGAGGAAGGGCAGTTCAGGCGATGTCTTCCGGGGAACCGTATACAACCGCTTGTGACTCAACGGCAGAACGTACGGCCCGCCGGGCCTTGCGGATAAAGATCTCCTGAGCGTTTCGGACCGGCTCTCCTTCGGCCGGGCGTCGGCGCACATAGGAGCCGTCGGGTTGAGCATCCCAGGCGGAGCAGTTGTCCTTCTCGTAGACCTCGATGATCCTGTCCAGTTGGCGCTTCAGCCTCGAATCCCGGACAGGCACCACCGTCTCCACCCGGCTGTTCAGGTTCCGTTTCATCCAGTCGGCCGAACCCAGGTAGTATTCGGGATCCCCTCCGTTGCTGAAGCGGAAGATCCGGCTGTGCTCCAGGAAACGGCCCAGCACGCTGTAGAGGCGGACGTTTTCCGAGAGGCCCGGGGCCCCGGCCCGCAGGCAACAGAGCCCGCGGACGTTGAGGGTCACGGGGACTCCCGCCGAGCCGGCGGCATAGAGCTCCCTGATGGTATTGGGGTCCTGTAGCTGGTTCAGCTTGGCATAGATCCCACTGGGGCGACCGGCGCGTGCATGGTCCGCCTCTCGCCGGATCAGCTCGGTGAAACGCCGGCGCATCGTGACCGGCGCCACCAGCACCTCCCGATAGTTTCCGTGAGGCAGGCCGCCGGTCAGTGCGTCGTAGAGCACAGCCACCTCCCCGCAGATGGCGGGATCGCAGGTCAACACCCCCAGGTCCTCATAAGCCTTGGCGGTACCGGTGTGGTAGTTGCCGGTGCCGATATGGGCGTAGCGCCGAATCCCCTGCTTTTCTTCCCGGACCACCAAGGCCAGCTTCACGTGGGTCTTGAGCCTCTCCACGCCGTAGGCAACGTGAACCCCCTCTCTTTCCAGGAACTTTCCCCAGGCGATATTGGGAGCCTCGTCAAAGCGTGCCGTGATCTCCACCAGGACCGCCACCTGCTTGCCTCTTCGGACCGCCTCGGCCAGGGCGCGCACAATGGGCGAGTCGCTGCTGGTACGGTAAATCGTCAGCTTGATCGCCAGCACCCCGGGGTCCACCGAAGCCGCCTCCAGGAACCGCAGCACCGAGGTCCCGAAGTCGTGGTAGGGATGATGCAGCAGGATGTCACCTTTGGCGATCTCGTCGAAAATTGCCGAGGGAGGCTGGGCGGCGAGATGCTGCAACCGAGGATGGTCGACCGGTTTATGAGGCGGGAAATTGATCTTGTGGCCATCGCTTATCTTCAGTTGGAGAAGGTCGCTGACGCCCAGCAAGGGACGGGAGGAATAAACGTCTTCCGGATCGATCTTGAGTTGGCGCGTCAACCACTTCACCAGCCCCTTGGGCATATCGGGCGCCACCTGGAGCCTGACAACGCCGGCGAAGCGCCGTGCCTTGAGCTCGCTGCCGACCTGTTGCACCAGGCTCCCCGGCTCCCTCAAGGATTCCTCCTCTTCGGCAGCCGGCTGCACTTCCCCCTCGGCCCCACGAGTCACCTGGAAAAAGTAGACCTTGAGGGAACGATCGGCGGGGTACATCAGGTCCAGGTTGTTGGCAATCACCTGTTCCAGGGGAACGTAGCCGCCGCCGGGCAAGGGTACCCAGCGGGGCCGGTTGTTGGGAACCTTGATGCGCAGGAACTGTTCCCGTCCACCCTTCCCGCCGGAGAGGAGCACTGCCAGGTTCAATCCCAGGTTGCTGATGAAGGGAAAGGGGTGCTCCGAATCCACGGCCAACGGAGTCAGGATGGGCCTGACCGATTGCTCGCAATAGGTGCGCATCGATTGGCGCTGCTCCGGAGTCAATTCCTTGTATTGCCGGATCGGATGTCCGACTTCGGCCAGAGCCGGGAGCAGTTCCTGATTGAGAATTCCGGTCAGAACGGCTGACTGATCCTGCAGTTCCAGTCGGCAGGCATCGAATTCCTCTCTCGGCGTGCGCCCATCCAGGGAAAGCTTGCGGGAGCCTTGCTTGATCTGGCGCTTCAGGCCGCTCATTCGCTTCATGAAGAACTCGGCATGCAGCATGCCCATGATTCCGGCGAACTTGACCCTCTCCATCAGGGGAAGATCGCGGTTGGCGACCAGGGACAAGACCCGCCGGGCAAACCCCAGCCAGCTCAACTCTCGATTGATGTAGGCGTTGGGCGATTCCAGGTCTATTTTCTCGGGTGATGAGGTCGTCATGACAGCATCTGCCTTCCGGGATAGGCGGAACCCGGCAACGACTCTCCGAACAGCGGGAATGGGGGAGACATCTTAGCATCGCCCGCCCTCGGCAGGCGACCCAAAAACGTGGGCCGACCCTTGAACTTTTCGCCTGAGATGGTATGCTTTGGCCCCTTCAAAAAACCGAGAACACTGGACGGACGAAGCTGTCCGGGTAGGGGTCAGTAGTGGCTGCGGCGGAATGAAGACCAAGGGAATTGCCCCGATCGAGTTAGCCCCCAGGAGTGCACATGACAGCGGAAGCGAAAATAAAAGCGCGCAAGTACAAGGCCTACACCCGAAAAGATATCGACAAGATTCCGCAACTGCAGGCTCTGCCGCCCAATGAGATCCTGGCCATCAAGGCCGTGTCGGCGGTGCTGCCGTTCCGTGTCAACCGCTATGTTATTGAGAAGCTTATCCGCTGGGAGGACGTTCCCGACGACCCCATCTACCAACTGACATTCCCACAGCCGGGCATGCTGGAGCGCAAGGATCTCTCCAATATGATGGAACTGGTCTGGAGCAAGGCCCCCAACCAGGAGATCGAGGCGGCGGCCCGCCGGATTCAGGTCGGACTCAATCCCCATCCCGCCGGACAGATGGAGTTCAACGTCCCCCGATTGGGCCAGGAGCCTCTTCAGGGAATGCAGCACAAGTATCGAGAGACCGTGCTCTTCTTCCCCAGCCAGGGTCAGACCTGCCACGCCTACTGCACCTACTGCTTTCGCTGGCCCCAGTTCGTCGGCATCGACGAGCTGAAGTTCGCTTCCAACGAAGCCGAAAAGCTGGTGGACTACCTGAAGCAGCATCGCGAGGTGAGCAGCGTGCTCTTCACCGGCGGGGATCCCTTGATCATGAAGACGGCTGTGCTGCGGCGATACCTGGAACCGCTGCTCTCCCCCGAACTTCAACACCTGGTCAGCATTCGCCTGGGGACCAAAGCCACGGCCTACTGGCCCTACCGTTTCCTCACGGATCCGGACGCGGAAGACCTGCTCCGGCTATTCGAGGAGGTGCGCCAGGCGGGCAAGCATCTGGCAGTGATGTCGCACTACAGTCACCCCAGAGAATTGCGAACTCCGACGGCCCAGGCGGCCGCTCGCCGGATCCTGGCTACCGGAGCGGCTATTCGCTGCCAGGCGCCTCTCATTCGGCACGTCAATGACGACCCCGACGTCTGGGCCG
>JAPOZE010000446.1:968-3527 GCA_026706225.1 Acidobacteriota bacterium | reverse complement strand
TGTTTGGACTTCTTTGGAAGGAGGAATGGTACGCCCGGCAGGATTCGAACCTGCGGCCTACAGCTCCGGAGGCTGTCGCTCTATCCATCTGAGCTACGGGCGCATGGGTTGGCGGGACGGCACCTGGCCGGCAGGGCCGGCGCCGAGATTCCAGTCTAGCAGATCGCCGATACTTTGAAAAATCGACCGGTAGTAGTTGCCGGTAGCCTGTGAAGTGACCGGATTTAATGACACGTGATCTGTCCGGTTCCTCCGTCCGATGCGTCGTCCTTGGGCAGAAACAGTGAGAGCAGGAAGCCGAACGCCGCCAGGCCGACCACCAGCAGAAGGGCCGAGCCCAGGCCGATGCGGTCGGCCAGCGCGCCCACCACCGGGATGGCCAGTCCGGCCATTCCCCAGGCGAACCCCATCATCAGGGAGGAGGCGATGCTGGTCCGTTGCGGCAGCATCTTCTGGGCCATCACCACGTTGACGGGCAGGGTGGAGAGCAGCAGGGCGGCTCCCGAGGCCAGGCAGGCGGCCGAGACCACGCCCTCGGTCAGAAAGAAGGCGGCCAGGAACGGCGGAGCCAGCAGCGTGGAATAGACGATCACCCTGCGGCCGCCCACCTTGTCGGAGAGCAAGCCTCCGGCGAATCCGCCCATGGCGCCGAAGAGCGTAAACAGGGAGGCCAGGCGGCCGCTGGCGATCAGGTCGTTCCCCTGCTGGAAAAAGTAGAGCGGCAGGAAGTGGACGAACCCGATCTGGACCGCCGAACGGATCACCACCAACAGGTAGAGGATCAGGAGCGGACGCCACATCGGCAGCAGCAGTTCCTTCAGGTTCGCCCGGGATTGGGGGGCGACGGTTTGGGGAGGGTCGTTCGGGATCAGGAAGTAGAGCACGGCAAAGGCCAGCACCCCCGGAATCATGATGAAGTAGGACCGTTCCAGGCTGAACAGTTCCACCGTGTAGGGGGCGATGATCGGGGCCAGGGCAAAGCCCAGGGTTCCGGCGCCGATGAAGATGGACATGCCCAGGCCGCTCCGGTCACGGCTGGCCGCGCCGATCAGGGCGGCTCCCTGGGGATGGAAGGAGGCTATCCCCACGCCGGCGGCGGCCAGCAGCAGGGCCAGCACCGTGAAATTGGGGGCTATCCCGATGAAGGACATGAAGACGGTGGTGATCAACGGGCTGAAGACGGCAAAGAAGCGCACCAGGTAGCGGTCCGAAAGATAGCCGTAGACGGGCTGCATGAAGCAGGAGGAGACCGTAAGGACAGCTCCCAGCCAGCCCGCCTGGGCGATGGTCAGGCTCAGCTTGCCCACAATCAGAGGCAGCAGGGGGCCCAGAAAGTTGGCATAGGTATCGTTGACGAAATGGGCCCCCGAGAGGGAGGCAATGGTGGCTCGATCCCGGCGCCGGAGAGACTGCTCGGGTTGGACGACATCGGCGGAAACCGCCTCGGGACTGAGATCCCCGGGATTGGGCGTGGGATCGGTAGCGGGTTTGAAAAGGGCCAAGGGACTTGCCTCGATGGGTCAGTGGGTGGTCCAGGTGTTGTCGCCGGGGGATTGGGCGCCGGCGCTGTCGGTGGCCCACCCCGACACCCTGCCTTCCCGGCCGGGTGTCGGAATGGTCGGGCCGGCGGCGGCTTCCGCCGCGGGCCGGGGCCGGTCGAACCGGGCCGCGAGGCGCTTGAAGTCCCCCACCAGGTAGAGAGAACCGGCAACCAGCAGCGTGTCTTCCGGTCGGGCCAGGCTGCGGGCCAGTGCCCAGGCGTCCTCCGGCCGGGCCCTGCAGCGGACCGCCCGGCCTCCCGTCCAACCGTTGCGGACTATGTCCCGGGGCGCCGCCGCCCGGTCGGAAACGGGCCGGGTCAGGATCGCCTCGCGGGCCAGGGGGCTCAAGGCGGAGAAAACAGCGGGGATGTCCTTGTCCCTCAGCGAGCCGAAGATGAGGACGACCTGCTCGGGGGGCAGGAAGGTCCGGATGTGCCGGGCCAGGGACTCGGCTGCCGCCAGGTTGTGGGCGCCGTCCAGCACCACCCGGGGCCGCCCGGGCAGCACTTCCAGCCGGCCCGGCCAGCGGGTTCGGGCGATCCCCCGCTCGATGGCCTCCGGCCCCAGCGGAAAGCCGGAGTGGTGCAGCACCTCCAGGGTGCGGACCGCGGTCAGAGCGTTTTCGACCTGGTGGCTTCCGGGAAGCGGGACCTTCAGCTTCAGCCGGGTTCCCAGCACCGGGTGGGCGTCCAGGGACGACCCTTCCAGCCGGTGGCGGACCGACCGGCATTCCAGGTGCTGACGGGCCGGAAGCCAGCGAGCCCCGGCAGTCCGGCACTGTCTGCGAATGACCTCCAGAACCCCTTCCTCCTGGGTGCTGCAGACCACGGCAAGCCGGCGCTCCTTCTCCGGTCCGTCGGGCCGGCGCGGCTTGACGATCCCGGCCTTCTCCCCGGCGATGGCTTTCAGGTCGCTGCCCAGGCTGGCCTGATGATCGTAGCCTACGGGGGTAATCACCGAAACGATGGGATCGACCACGTTGGTGGCGTCGAGGCGTCCCCCCCGGCCGCCCTCCAGG
>JAPOZE010000446.1:0-958 GCA_026706225.1 Acidobacteriota bacterium | reverse complement strand
CGGCGAAGTAAAGAAAGGCCATGGCCGTCAGCATCTCGAAGTAGGCGGTGTGGCGCTCCAGCTTCAGACGGCGGCCGTTGCGGACCGTCCCGGCCAGGAGTTGCCCCACCGCCTCCTTGACGGTGACCGTCAGGCGAGCCAGGTCCGCCGGAGGGATCTCCCGGCCTCCGAGGCGCATGCGCTCCCGGATGCGGACCAGGTGGGGGGAGGTATAGAGGCCGGTGCGGTATCCCCGGGTGCGCAGAACCGACTCGCAGAAAGCCGCCACCGAGCCCTTCCCGTTGGTGCCGGCGATGAGCACCGAGGGGAAGCGGTCCTGGGGATCGCCCAGGAAGCTCAGCAGGCAGCGGATGTTTTCCAGCCCCAGCTTGGCGGTGGCCACTTCGTTGCCGAGCGAATAGAGATAGGATACCGCTTGGGGGTAATCCATGGTCGGAAGCCGGTTGCCGCAAGGGACCGGGAGTGTCCCGGCTCAAAGGGGCCGCCTGAGCCGGGCAACCCGGCGGGGCGGCGCGGACCGGGGAAGACAGGCGGAATCGCTAGAATCCGAAGAACTCCAGCGCCCTGACGCAGTAGTCCTTCAGGTCCTTGCGCTGGACGATGGCGTCCAGCATGCCGTGCTGCAGCAGAAACTCGCTGCGTTGAAAACCGGGAGGCAGCTTTTGGCGGATGGTCTGCTCGATCACCCTGGGGCCTGCAAATCCAATGAGCGCGCCCGGTTCGGCGATGTTCAGGTCTCCCAGCATGGCGTAGCTGGCGGTGACGCCTCCCGTGGTGGGGTTGGTCATCACCGAGATGTAGGGCAGGCGCTCCCGGTCCATGCGGGCCAGGGCGCCGGTGATCTTGGCCATCTGCATCAGACTGAGCGCTCCCTCCTGCATGCGGGCCCCTCCGGAGCAGGAGATGATGATCAGGGGGTGCTTTTTCTCCAGGCAGCGCTCGATGGCCCGGGTGATCT
>JAPOZE010000695.1:306-3531 GCA_026706225.1 Acidobacteriota bacterium | reverse complement strand
AATTTCTGAGGGTTTTCGGGCTTTCGATCCTGGTTGCAGCGGGTTATAATGCGACTTACAGGCGGCGACCGGCAGGTGAGGTCAGGAGCCGCGACGCACGGGGGTAGTAACCTTTCGGTCTGATTGGGACTCAAAATGGACAATTCCAAGGATTCCAAGGCAAAACAAACAGGGGCGCTGAAGGGCTGGGCGGGACGCATCCTCCCCGGAAGAGAGAAGCCGGCCGTCGCCGATGCTCCGGAAAACACTCCGCCTGAGCAGCCGCAAGCGCAGGCGCCCCCCACGCCGTCGCCCGCGCCTTCCCGGATCAGGAAAGAAAACTACCTGGGAGACACTTTCGTCATCAGAGGAGAGTTGTCCGGCAACCAGGACGTAACCATCGACTCGCGCGTGGAAGGAAAGATCGATCTTCGTAACCAGGTGCTTCGCGTTGGCGCCAAGGCCCGGATTCAGGCCGATATTCAAGCCGCCAACGTCGTCGTCGCCGGATCCGTGATCGGAGACGTGGTAGCCCAGGACAGGGTGGAGATCACCCCGGCGGGCTCGGTGGTGGGTAGCATCCGCTCCAGCCGGATCTCGATTGCCGATGGCGCCCGCCTCAAGGGCAGTGTCGAGATGGTGAAACCCGCTCCCAAGGTCCCGGCCTCCAAGCCGGAGGCGCCCAAAGCCTCGACCGTCGACGCCAAACCGGCCGCAGTGCAGCGTGCCAAACCTTCTGAACCGCCCATAAGCAAGGCCTCTCCCTGAGGCCGGTTCCCAACCTTCAGTTCCGCCGACCCGGCATAGGGTCCACACCGAGAAATGGGGGCTTGTCCCGAGCCTGAGCCGGGCGGCTTCTGCTCCGGCAGCCGCGTAGTCGAGCCAGTGGTGGCATTCCCCCCTGGCGCGCTACCTCTGGAAACCCACGCTGAACACAAACAAGGAAGCGATTTCGGTCATAGGCTGGCCGGGCAGCCTTACCGGCCGTGCCACGCCGGAGCCCATCCTCTATCCCTGCTGCTCGTCGGCACGCCGGTCCTTTGCTTCCCAGCCCAGGCTGATGGCTATCAGCAGGCATCCCGTCAGGGGGATGAGCCAGGCTGCACGCTCCAAGCCGCCCATCCGCTGCGCCGCCCAACCCATCAACGGGGGCGCGGGGATGGCTCCGATGGAGCCGATAGCATCCACCAGTGGTACGGCCGTTCCGGCCCGATCGGCAAACTTGGTGGAGGCCAGGGAATAGACGGTGGGGGCCTGGGCTGAAAGAAACACCCCCTGGAGCACCATCATGGCAATGGCCATTCGAGGATCGGGAACCCAAAGCAGCAAACTGTAGGCCAGCATTCCCCCCGCGTAGCACAATGCCAGCAGCACCCGGTCCGAGTAGCGTCCTGTCAGGAACAGACCCAGGATAATGCGACCCACCAGGTAGCCGACCGAGTTGGCGCCCATGATCTCACCGGCCAGGGCGGTGCTTCGCCCGAAGCGCGTTTCGCAGAGATTGGGCGTCCAGGCCACGATGTTGCCGGCGGCAAAGTTGTCCAGGACCACCAGAAAGCCGATGAGAAGCAATGTCCCCTGTCCCAGCAGCGAGCTGCGGTAGCGGCGGAAAAGCCCGGTGAGCCAGCCCGCGAATGTGTCCCATGGCGTTGCCTTTGCGGTTGGATCTGCGGCCGGCCGGGGCCCCGGAGGCGATCCGGGCAGCCGGATGCGGCGACCGGTATCCCCCAGGCTCCCCCAGAACAGGAAGGCGACGGCCACTCCAGACACCCACAGGTAGAGGCCGACCCCGAGCAGAATGGGCCGCCACACCTCCAGGTGGGTCACCAGGTGCCCCAGGCCAAAGGGCGCGCCCGTCCCGGCCGCGGCAAAAACCGCCATGGTCCACATGAACAGCCGCTGGCTCTGGGGAGCGAAGTGGGTGGCGATGGTGGCGCTGTTGACCGAGAGGACCCAAAGGGTCCCCATCCCCATCACCGCGGCTCCCAGGCGCAGCAGGAGAAAGTCGGGGGCCGTGGCCACCAGGATCGATCCCAGTCCGGAGAGCCCCAGGGCCAGCAGCGCCGAGCGGCGCGCCGCGATGCGCTCGGTCACGAAACCGGAGGCGAACAGGGCCACCATGGCTCCCACGAAGAAGAAGGACTGGATCTGACCCCTTTGTTGAAGGTCCAACTGGAAGGCCTCGGCAAAGCTTGTGAAGAGCACCGGCAGCAGGTTGATGGTCACCCCTTGCTGGAAGGCCATCACGAAGATGAAGATCAGCAGGATCTGCCGTCGCGGGTCCGTCTCGGTCTGGTTTGTCATTGGCCTGGTTCCGTTTTCTTCTGCATGGCGCACCGGCAAGCCGCTCGGAAATAGGGTCGGGAGAGGGCTGAGAACCCGAGCCGAGGCCCCATGATAGTATTACCCTCCGATGTCAAACGACAACAAGGAGAAGCCGATGAGCTCTCGCACTCCCATGGTAATTGCAGTTTCGCTATTGGCGCTGACCGCCCTGGTCCAGACCGTGCGGACCGACGAGGCACCCGTCCTTTCCCATCAGTTGGTCGCCGACTGGCCTCAACTCCCCGAGGGGTGGAACTTCGGACCGACGACCGGAGTCGGGGTGGATTCCAGGAACAACGTATACGTCTATCACCGGGGTCCCAACACGATCATGTGTTTTGACGCCGGCGGTAAATTCCTACGGTCCTGGGGAGACGGCATCCTCACCTCGCCGCATGGCCTGGCGGTGGATCCGGAGGACAACGTCTGGGTCACCGACATCGGATCCCACACGGTCGTGAAATTCAGTCCCCGGGGCCGTGTGCGCATGGTTCTGGGCCGCAAGGACACGCCGGGGGAAGATGAGGACACCTTCAACCAGCCGACCCACATTGCCTTCGGGCCGGAGGGAGAGCTCTACATCAGCGACGGCTACGGGAACTCTCGAGTGGTCAAGTACTCCAAGGAGGGCGGCTATCTTATGGCCTGGGGGAAAAAGGGGACCGGTCCCGGCGAGTTCAACGCTCCCCACACCATTGCCGTGGACCATCAGGGCAGGGTCTACGTCGGAGACCGGGAAAACCACCGGGTCCAGATCTTCGACGGGAAGGGGAAGTTCCTGAAGCAGTGGACCCACCTGGGATCTCCCTGGGGACTCTACTTCACGCCGGACCACCACCTGTTCATGTGCGACGGGTATCGAAACAGAGTGCTGAAGCTCGACCTGGAGGGACGTGTGCTGGGTGCTCTCGGCCGGCCGGG
>JAPOZE010000695.1:0-296 GCA_026706225.1 Acidobacteriota bacterium | reverse complement strand
CTTTGGGCAAGGCCGGCGAACTCTATGTGGCCGAAGTGGTCGGCTGGCGGGTTCAGAAGTTCCTGCTCAAGTAAGCCTGGATTGAGTGGGGATGGATTCTCGAGGCGGTTCCTCCGCTTCTCCGAGGGACTCCGAAGCCTTCCAGACCGGTGCTTCCTTGACCATTCCCTTGAGGTCACTTTCGCGCAAGTCCCCTGATGCACTCCGCGCCGCAGTCTGTGCGAGCGCCGGTGCCGACGGCTTTCGGCGAGCCCTGCGCTGTTTCCTGAGCCCCTGATACACCAGGTTTCCAATCG
>JAPOZE010000368.1 GCA_026706225.1 Acidobacteriota bacterium | reverse complement strand
TGGTCTTCCCGAAATTGGGCGAACTGCTTGGCGTCGAAGAAGTTCGAATGGGGGTCCAGCGTCTTCAGCATGCTCCGCAGCGAGGCGTGAACGCTCTTCTCGACGTCGATTTCGTCGGCGTAGTACTTCTCCGCCAGGTCGAGCACCGCGGAGTAGACGTTGACCAGGCGTTCACGTTCGTCGGACTGGGAGGTCGCCTGAACCGGCCTCCCCCAAAATCCTCCAATCAGGGAGGCGATAACGATGACGGTCGCGACTGTGGTCCAGGAACGAAGTCTCTGCATACCCACCTCTTAAGTTGGCCCAAATATAGCATCGGCCCCCGCTCGAAGTAAAGCCCTCAAACGGGAGACCTGCCTTGACTTGTACCCCTGCTCCCATTATGATTCGATACGTTTGGAGGAGCGCATGGGACCCCTTGGCGTACCCGAATTGATCATCATTTTTATCGTGGCTCTGCTGGTATTCGGGCCGCGCAAGTTGCCTGAACTGGGGAAGTCTCTGGGCAAGGGACTCTCCGAGTTCCGGCGCGCCTCCAACGAGCTCAGAAACACGCTGGAGGAAGAGGTTCGCGCGGCTGAATACGAGCCTCCCCCTCCCCCACCCAAGCTGGACAAGCCGGCGGAAGCCGGGCCTGCCGACCCTCAACCGGCCGTCGAGACCGGGGAGGACCCGGCGGCGCCGACTTCTTCCGAACCGGAGGACGGTGATGCCGCGGCTGCACCGGCCTCCGTCGAGGAGAAAGCTGAAGCCCCCCCCCATCCTTCCGAAGGCGACCCAGGCCAGGAGCCGGAGGCTGCCACGGCCTCCTCGCCCGGCTTGAACTCGGAGCCCAAGCCTGAACCCAAGCCGGATGGACACTGACCCAAGGGACGATAACGAGCTGGCGGCGTCCGGCAAGATGTCCTTTTTGGATCATCTGGACGAGTTGCGCCGGCGCATCATCGTCGCCATCGCCGCGGTGGGCATCAGTTTCGTTGCCTGCTGGATCTTTCACGAGAAAATCTTCGAATTCCTGTCGGTTCCGATCACCCAGCACTTGGGAGACCGCAAGCTGACCTACCTGAGCCCCACCGAGCCCTTCATGATCTACATGAAGGCTTCCTTCTACGCCGGAATCTTTGTGGCCTCCCCGGTGGTTCTGTGGCAGGTCTGGCTGTTCATTGCCCCCGGGCTCTATGCCCGGGAAAAGCGATACGCCATTCCCTTCCTGCTTTCCTCCAGCATTCTCTTCATCCTGGGGGGAGTCTTTGCCTATGCGATCGGCCTGCCCATGGCCTTGAACTTTCTCACTAACTTCGGCCGGAACTTTCAGGAGATTGTGACCGCCACCTACTACTTCGACTTTGCTCTGCTGGTGATCCTGGGATGCGCCATCATTTTCGAAATTCCGATCATCATTTTCGTCCTCACAGTCATGGGCGTCACCAATGCCCGATTCCTTTGGAGAAACCTCCGATACGCCGTCCTCATAATATTTATTGTGGCCGCCATCCTGACTCCAACACCGGATATTGTAAATTTGTTGGTCTTTGCCACGCCCATGCTGCTGTTGTACCTGTTGGGCATACTGGTAGCCTGGATCTTCGGCAAGAAGCGCCTGAAGGGCGAGGACTCCGACTGACGTTCCCCCGCCCCTTTCTCCGATCCCGTGGTTGCAGCGGTCTCGCTGGTGACCCGCCATGGCCGATTCCCCCAACACAGATCGGAAGTCGTTGAGAGCGCGCCTGGTCAAGGGCAAGCCGATCTTCAGGCGCCACCTCTACATCAGCTCCGCTCTCTTTCTGCTGGCGATCGGCGCCATCGCCTTTTCGCTGATCGATCTGGCCAACCGCTGGGCAAGCGAGCGGGTGGAGCTTGAGATGGAGGCCCTGCGCGACGATTTGAAGGATCGGATCGAGGATCGAATGGGCCTGGTCGATCAGGAGCTGCCGGGCGCCGGTCCCGCCGATGAACTTCTCCGGCGGCAGCACATGGAACGATTCCTGGAGGAGTTGTTGGCCGTCAATGACCAGGTGGTCTATGTTTTCGCGCAGCATCCCCGGGGAGACCTGCTCTGGCAGCGCTTGCAGGTGGGAAGGGAACTGGAGCAGAGCCACTTTCCCGACCTCGTTCTGTCCTCCAGGGCAAGACAGGAGATCGCTTCGGTCAGCAATCCCGGACAGAGAATTACCGACTGGGTCGAACCGGTGGTTTCCCAGGGGCAATTGAGGCTGCTCATCCATTTCGGTTTCGACAACACGCTCATTGCCGGCCGGGTGGCGGAAGACCAGAGGCGGATCAACCGGCAGATCCTGGTGGCCTCCTCGGTGGTGCTGGCGCTTCTGCTGGTGGCCCTGTTCTACGTGCGCTGGCTGCTCAAGCAAGCCCAGGTGATCGAGGCCGAAGCCCACACGGCCGAGCGGCTGGCGGTGCTGGGGACGCTGGCCAGTGGGCTGGCCCACGAGATCCGGAACCCCCTGAGCGCCATCAACCTGAATCTGCAGATGATCGAAGAGGAAGTCTCCCAGTCTCGGAACCATTCCGGCGAGATGACCCAGCTCCTGGCCGGGGCCAAGTCCGAGATTCGGAGGCTGGAGCGGTTGGCGCGCAATTTTCTGGTCTATGCCAAACCGTTGAAGCCGGACCGGCAGGTGGTTTCGCTGCCCCGGGTCCTGGACCAGGTGGTCCAACTGGTGGCCAAGGAGTGTGACCGAGTGGGAATCGAGCTGGCGAGGCAGGATGGACCCGGGCCGCTGGAGGTCCGGGGAGACCGGGATCTGTTGCAGCAGGCCGTGTTGATCCTTCTGGTCAATGCCAGGGAAGCGGTTCTGGCCAAGAGGGATGGACCGCGCCGGATCTCAATGGGGGCCAGGCGGGACTCGGGTCACCTGGTGGTGTGGGTTCGCGATACCGGCGCCGGAGTCGCTGAAGAGGAAGCCGGCCGACTCTTTGACCTGTTTTATTCCAGCAAGCGTGGAGGGACGGGTCTGGGTCTGCCCATCGCCCAGCGGATCGTGGAAGCCCACGACGGGCGGATGCAATGGAAGAACAATGACCGGGGAGGGGCGGAGTTCTCGATGATCCTCAACCTGTAAAAAAAGCCACCGGAGCGGGCTCCGGTGGCTTTGAGGGTTCCTGGTCCCGGCGTCAGTACATTCCGCCGCCATGGGGCGGTGCCGCCGGAGGAGCCTTGTCCTCCTCGGGAATATCCGCCACCAGCGCCTCGGTGGTCAGCAGGAGCCCGGCGATGGAGGCGGCGTTCTGCAAGGCCGTTCGCGTCACCTTGACCGGATCGATCACGCCCGCCTCCACCAGGTCGCCGTAAGAGTCGCTGGCGGCATTGTAGCCGTAGTTCCCGGCTTCTCCGCCGACCTTGGAGACCACCACTGCGCCCTCGACACCGGCATTCTGGGCGATTTGCCGCAGGGGCTCCTCGAGTGCCCGGCGGACGATGTTGCAGCCGATCTGCTCATCACCGTCCAGCTCGAGCGCGTCCAGGCTGGGGATGGCCCGAATCAGGGAGACCCCGCCACCGGCCACGATGCCTTCT